>NZ_JBFTRC010000013.1:0-87121 GCF_056399325.1 Allobosea sp. 01N443 | reverse complement strand
ACCCAGCTCAAGAACCAGAGTCCGCTCGACCCGCTCGACACCAACCAGTTCACGGCGCAGCTCGTGCAGTTCGCCGGCGTCGAGCAGCAACTCAAGACCAACGAGACGTTGGGCTCGCTGCTCGGCCTCAGCGCCGCCAGTACGGCGACCAATGCGGTGGGCTTCATCGGCGCGACTATTACGGCCGAGGGCACGACGGCGCGGCTGAAGGACGGCGCCGCCTCATGGAAGATCAACGCCCCGAGGGGCGGTTCCGCGACCATCACCATCAAGAATTCCACCGGTAGCGTCGTCCAGACCTTGACCAGAAACCTCGATGCGGGCGACCAGACCTACAAGTGGGACGGCAAGACCTCGACCGGCGTGAATGCGCCTGAGGGCGATTACACCATCAGCATCGATGCCAAGGACACCACCGGGCAGGCGATGACCGCCAAGACCCAGATCAGCGGTGTGGTCGACGGCGTCGACTTCACCAGCTCGATCCCGATGCTCAAGATCGGCACCATCAGCGTTCCGATCGACAAGGTGAAGACCGTGGTGCGGGGGCAGTGAGCATTCGTGCCGATACCGAAATCCGCGCTATCGCTTTAGGCAATTCTTAAAGCCGCGGTCTTAAGGTCAACACAACTAGGTCTGTTGAGTTGTGTGAGTGTATCATGACCGAGCCGTTGCGACCGCGGGTGAAGTATGTGATCGGCCCGGACGGAAGTCCGCTGACGATTGCCGATCTTCCGCCAATGAATACGCGCCGCTGGGTCATCCGGCGTAAGGCTGAGGTGGTTGCTGCCGTGCGCGGTGGCCTGCTCAGCCTTGAAGAGGCCTGCCAGCGCTATACCCTGACTGTCGACGAGTTCCTGAGCTGGCAGATGTCGATCGACCAGCACGGGCTCGCCGGGCTGCGCACCACGCGCATCCAGCATTATCGTCAGTAAACCGGTGGAGCGGAGCGCTCGCGCTTTGCCAGATCGGTCCTGTCCGGGCACAAAGGGCGCGCTGCGAGGCGCGCCTTTTGCGTTTCAGTCGAGCTCGAAGGCTTCCTTGTAATCGAGCTTGAGGCCGGGATCCTGCACCTCCTTGCGGAGGATGCAGTTGCCGGCGACGAGGACCTCGATCTCCGACCCCATGAAGCAGCGGAAGGCGTCGGTGGCGTTGCAGATGATGGGCTCGCCGCGCACGTTGAAGCTCGTGTTGACCAGAACCGGGCAGCCGGTCAGATCCTTGAAGCGGCTGAGCAGCGCATGATAGCGCGGGTTGGTATCCTCATGCACCGTCTGGATGCGTGCGGAATAATCGACATGGGTCACGGCCGGAATGTCGGAGCGCGGCACGTTGAGCTTGTCGATGCCGAAGAGGGCCTTCTCGGCTTCGGTCATGTCGCGGCGGCGCTCTTTGCGCACATCGGCGACGAGCAGCATATAGGGCGAGTCCGTATCGAGCTCGAACCAGGTCCCGACATCCTCGCGCAGCACCGATGGCGCGAAGGGGCGGAAGCTCTCGCGGTACTTGACCTTGAGATTCAGCGTCTTCTGCATCGCCGGCGAACGTGGATCACCGAGGATCGAGCGGCCGCCGAGGGCGCGCGGACCGAATTCCATGCGGCCTTGCATCCAGCCGACCGCCTTGCCCTCGGCCAGCGCCTGCGCGGTGGCCTCGATCAGGGCGTCGTCACCAAGAAACTCGAAGCGCGCGCCGGCAGTCGTCAATTCGGCCTCGATCTCGGCTTGCGCGAAGCTGGGGCCGAGATAGCTGCCCAGCATTGAATCCCCGCCGCCTGGATTGAGCCTTCGCGGGTGGCCACCGAAAAGGTGATAGCCGGCAAGCGCTGCGCCAAGCGCCCCGCCAGCATCGCCGGCCGCCGGTTGGATCCAGAGGCCGTCGAAGACACCCTCACGCAGGAGCTTGCCATTGGCGACGCAGTTCAGCGCGACGCCACCCGCCAGGCACAGGTTCTTCTGGCCGGTTTCGGCCCGCACCGAACGGGCGAGGCGGAGCACGATCTCCTCGGTCACCGCCTGGATCGAGGCAGCCATGTCCATGTGAAACTGGGTCAACAACTGTTCGGGCGCACGCACCGGCTGACCAAACAACGCGGCGAAGCGCTCGTTCGTCATGGTCAGGCCGGTGGCGTAGTTGAAATAGCTCTGATCGAGCTGGAAACTGCCGTCCGGCTTCAGATCCACCAGTTTTTCGAGCATCAGGGCAGCGTAGCGCGGCTCGCCATAGGGCGCGAGGCCCATGACCTTGTACTCGCCGGAATTGACCTTGAAGCCGATGTAATAGGTGATGGCCGAATAGAGCAGCCCGAGCGAATGCGGGAAGTGCAGCTCCTTATGGATCTTGAGATCGCTGCCCTTGCCGATGGCGAGCGTCATCGTCGCCCATTCGCCGACGCCATCCATGGTCAGGACGGCCGCGTCCTCGAAAGGTGAGGGGTAGAAGGCCGAGGCCGCGTGCGAGAGATGGTGCTCGGTGAAGAGCAGTTTCTCGGCATCGAAGCCGGGCGCGATCTTGCGCAGTTCCTTGCCGATGATGTGCTTCTGGAACAGCTTTTCACGCAGCCAGAGCGGCATCGCCATGCGGAACGAGCTGAAGCCGCGCGGGGCGAAAGCGAGATAGGTCTCTAGAAGTCGCTCGAACTTGATGAAGGGCTTGTCGTAGAAGACGACCGCGTCGAGTTCGTCCAATCCGCAGCCGGCAACCGAGAGGCAGTACTCGACCGCGCGATGCGGAAAATCGGCATCGTGCTTCTTGCGGGTGAAGCGCTCCTCCTGAGCGGCGGCCGCGATGGTGCCATCGACGACGAGCGCGGCGGCGCTGTCGTGATACAGGCCCGAGATCCCCAGAACGCGCATGCGGGCCCGATCAGAACAGGGTGTAGACGAAGGGCGCCACAGCGCTGCCATGCGTCAGCACGAGCAGGCCGCCGAACAACAGGCTGATCAGCAGGATCGGGATCAGCCAGAACTTCTTCCGGGCCTTCATGAAGCGGAAGAACTCTCTCAGAAACGACATCAGTGCTGTCCCATTAGAATTGATCTTTCATCGAGAGCGGCTCTGGTCCCGGCGGATCGCGGTGGACCCAGTAGCTCGCGACTTCAGGCTTGCGCCGAAGTCTCAGGAAATCCTTGCCGAGAAGCCGGGCCAGCAGGCCGATCGGCGTGAAGACGACGAAGAACAGAAGTCCGAGGACGATCGGGTTGACGACGCTGGCGAGCAGCAGTCCGAAGCGGGTCCACAGCTTGTTCAAAGGTGCGAGCAGCGAAGCGCGCACCAGCGTGATCCCGAGAAAGACCGCGGCGATTCCGGCGAGCCATGGCCACGCTCTGCCGTGGTGCCAGCCATTATAGAGGGCCAGCAGCGCAAACACGCCGGTGAAGACGAACCCGAACGAGCGATCGCTCGATCCCTCGACAGCCCCGTGTCCGGAGCGGAATTCGTGATGCTCGCCTTGGCCTGCCACTCGGTTCTCCTCCGACGTTGCGTGCTGTCTAGACGATAATCGGGGTCGGAGGAAACGGGATTTGCCCGGTCTGGGCTCCTGAACGCCGGCCCGCGAGGCGGGCGACGGCTGCCGAGACACAGGCCCATCAACAGCATTCTTTACAGCCCGCTCCCGGAAATTAACGGGTTGCTAACCATGCACTGGGAAAAACTTGCCTAGTGAGCGGCGTTGCGCGCGTTGCTCTGACGGGGTTGTGAAACGGATGACGGCGTGAACGGGATCGTCGAGCAGTTTACGAAATTCGGAGCGGCCCGGCTGGCGGCGATGCTGGCCGTCACGCTCGCACTCGTCGGCTTCTTCGGCTTCGTCATGCTGAAGATGTCTCAGCCCGCCATGAGCGTGCTGTTTTCGGATCTGTCGACCCAGGATGTGAACGCCATCCTGAAGGATCTCGATACCCGGGGCATCAAATACGAACTGCGCAGCGACGGTCAGACGGTGYTGGTCGCCAAGACGGATGTGCCGCGCCTGCGACTGGACCTTGCCGGCAAGGGCATCCCCTCCGGCGGCGGCGTCGGCTACGAGATCTTCGACAAGGGCGATGCCTTCTCGTCGACCAGCTTCGTCCAGAACATCAACCATCTGCGGGCGCTCGAAGGCGAGCTGTCGCGGACCATCCGCTCGATCGGCCGGGTGCAGGCGGCGCGCGTCCACCTCGTCATCCCGGAGAAGCGCCTGTTCGAGCGTGATCGCGAACCCCCGCGCGCCTCGATCGCGCTGAAGCTCGCAGGCGAACTCGATCCGGCCCAGGTTCGTGCGGTTCGTCACCTCGTGGCCTCCGCCGTCGACGGCCTGAAGCCGGAGCGCGTCTMGATCGTCGACGAGCGTGGCCGGCTGCTGGCCGATGGCGCCCAGGGTGAGCAGGGGCTGGCCGGGCTCGGGCTCGACGAGCGGCAGACCGCGATCGAGAAGCGGATCAAGACACAGATCGAGGACATCGTCGCGAGCATCGTCGGCCAGGGGCGGGCGCGCGTGCAGGTTTCGGCCACGCTCGACAGCAATCGCATCGAGAGCCGGTCCGAGACCTTCGATCCCGAGAGCAAGGTCATCCGGTCCAGCCAGAATCGTACCGAGAATTCCGCCACCAACGAGGCGCAGAACGGCGCCGTCACCGTCGGCAACGAGTTGCCCGGCGCGCAGCAGCAGGGGCAGAACGCCCAGAACCAGCGCGATGTCTCCGCCAAAAACGAAGAGGTGGTGAACTACGAGATCTCGCGCACGACTCGGACCGAGGTCCTCGAGGGTGGGAGGGTCAAGAAGCTCTCCGTCGCGGTGCTGGTCGATGGCAGCTATACCCGTGGCCAGGGCAGCGAGCTCGGCTATCAGCCGCGCAGCCCGGAAGAGCTCGAGCGCATCAACCAGCTGGTTCGCACCGCTGTCGGCTTCGACCAGGCCCGCGGCGACAAGGTCGAGGTCGTCAATCTGCGCTTTGCCGAGGCTCCTCCGGCCGTTGCCGACCTCACCGAGCAGACGATGATGCAACAGCTGATGTCCTTCACCCGGGAGGACGTCATTCGGCTCTTCGAGATGGGCGTCATTTCGCTGCTGACCCTGATCGTGCTGATGGTGGTGGTGCGTCCGCTGCTGAAGCAGGTGCTGGCAAGCGACAAGTCGGTGCGCCCGATCCCGACTTTCATGCGCAACGGCGTGGCAATGATCCAGGACGATGGGACAGGCGACCCTGCGAGCCCGCGGGTCATTGGCCCCAATGGAGAAGTGACGGCCGTCGAGGTCGAGGCGCCGTCTGAGCGGATGCTGGCGATCGCGCAGATCAAGGGCCAGCTCAAGGCGCAGTCGGTCGAGAAGATCGGGGCAATGGTCACGCAGAATCCCGCCGATACGGTCGCGGTGCTGCGCGGCTGGATTCACGAAAAAGCGCCGGCGTGACGGGGCTCTGAGACATGGCAGCAACCCGATCCATCGCGACACGCAATTCCGGAAGCGACGGAGGCGATGCCTCCGACTACGATCCCGCGCCGGTGCCGATGAATTATGCGGGTATGAGCGGGCCGCAGCGGGCTGCCGTCATTCTGCTGGTGCTCGGCGAGGATCACGGCCGACCCATCTGGCAGGAGTTCGACGACGAAGAGATCCGCATCATCACCCGCGCGATGGCCGAGCTCGGAACGGTCGATTCCGACATGGTCGAGCGGCTGATGCTGGATTTCGTCAGCAAGCTCTCAAGCGCGGGCGCGATCACCGGCTCCTTCGACCGCACCATTTCGCTGCTCGAGAAGATCCTGCCCTCCGATCAGGTTGCGCTGATCATGGAGGAGATCCGCGGTCCGGCCGGGCGAAACATGTGGCAGAAGCTCGGCAATATCGACGCTGTCGTGCTCGCGAACTTCCTGAAGAACGAGTATCCGCAAACCATCGCCGTGATCCTGTCGCGCATCCGGCCCGAGCATTCCGCCAATGTCCTGCGCAACCTTCCGAACGAACTTTCGATCGAAGTGGTCGCCCGCATGCTGCGGATGGAGTCGGTGCAGAAGGAAGCGCTCGACCACATCGAGAACACGCTGCGCTCAGAATTCGTCGCGACCCTGACGCAGACGCGCAGGCGTGATCCGCACGAGATGATGGCCGAGATCTTCAATGGCTTCGACCGCCAGACCGAGATCCGTTTCATGTCGGCGCTTGACGAATCCAACCAGGAATCGGCCACGCGTATCCGCGCCCTGATGTTCACCTTCGAGGATCTCGCCAAGCTTGATCAGGCCGGGCTGCAGACCCTGATGCGGCAGGTCGACAAGGATGTGCTGGCCCGGGCCCTGAAGGGCGCCAGCGAGGACATGCGCGCCTTCTTCTTCGGCGCCATGTCGCAGCGCGCCGCCAAGAACATGCAGGACGACATGCAAAGCCTCGGGCCGCTCCGGCTGAAGGAGGYCGATGAGGCCCAAACCAAGATGGTGACCCTGACGAAGGACCTTGCCGACAAGGGCGAGATCGTTCTGTCCAAGGGCAATTCCGAAGACGAGTTGGTCTACTGACGATGAGCTCCGCCAAGAAATTCATGTTCGGAACCGATTTTCGCGAGGGCAATCGGCGTGCCGTCAGCGAAGCGGATCTGGCGGCGGCGCGCTCGGAAGGGTTTGCCGCCGGGCAGGAGCAGGGCCGGCGCGAGGCCGACGCGCAGCTGAACGGGCTGCTTGCCCATCTCGTGCGATCGGTCGAGCGCCTGCTCGTCGAGGAGGACAAGCGTGCCTTCGCCATCGAGGAACAGGCCGCCCAGGTCGCCATCGTGACGGCGCAGACCCTCGCCGGCGCGGCCTTGGCCGAGCGGCCGCTCGCGAGGATCGAAGCTGTGGTGCGCGAATGCCTGAGCCACGCCCGTCTCGCCCCGCATCTGGTGGTGCGTGTCCACGAGAGCGCGGTCGAGACGATGGAGAGCATGCTCGCGGGGCTCGCCCGCGAAACCGGCTTTGCCGGCCGCCTCGTCGTCCTGGGGCAATCCGATATCGGGCCGGGTGATGGCCGCATCGAATGGGCCGATGGCGGCATGGCCATCGACAGCGCCTTGATCGGGCAGAAGGTCGAAGAGGCCGTGCGCAGCATCTTCGGCCATATGCCCCAGTCCAACGCCACCCAGGGAGGATCGCTATGAGCCAGGAGAACGATCTGAACCTGCCACCGCTGAGCCCGGCCGATCTCTCATTCGACCACAACGCGGCCTCTGTCGCTCGCTCCGGGCCCGTTCCGATCAAGACCGCCGAGGATCTCGAACAGGTCTTCGACGTTCCCGTCACGGTCTCTGCCGTGCTCGGCTCCTCGCGGATCGCGGTCGGCGATCTGCTTCAGATCGGACCGGGGGCGGTGCTTGAGCTCGACCGGCGCGTCGGCGAGGCGATCGATATCTTCGTCAATGAGCGCCTGGTTGCGCGCGGCGAGGTCGTCGTCGTCGAGGATCGCCTGGGCGTCACGATGACCGAAATCATCAAGGCCGACCGGTGATGTTCGCCCGGCCTGTTACGCATTCATCCGGAAAGGCCTGAGCCATGCGCCTCATCATTGTCGGCGGTCTCAAGGGACAGATCATCGCTGCGGCCAAGATCGCCATCTCGCATGGCGCCGCCGTGACCCATACTGACGGCCTCGATCAGACCCTGGCGGTGTTGCGCGCCAAGGGCGCCGACCTGCTGATGATCGATGTCGCCCAGCCGATCGCGCAGTTTGTCGCGGCTTTGGAGAGCGAGCGCATCCGCACGCCGATCGTTGCCTGCGGTACCTCGACCGATGCCCGTGCGGCAGTTGCCGCGATCCAGGCCGGCGCGCGCGAATATGTGCCGCTGCCGCCTGATCCGGAGCTGATCGCGGCGGTGCTGGAAGCCGTCGCTGCCGACCAGTCCAGCCTGATCTGGCGTGATCCGGCCATGGAGCGCGTGGTGCAGCTCGCCGGCCAGATTGCGCGCTCGGAGGCGCCTGTTCTGGTGACCGGCGAGAGCGGCACCGGCAAGGAGGTCATTGCACGCCACCTGCATCAGAAGTCGCTGCGCAAGGACAAGCCCTTCGTTGCCGTGAATTGCGCGGCAATTCCCGACAATCTGCTGGAATCGGAACTGTTCGGCCATGAGAAGGGCGCCTTTACCGGTGCGATCGCGCGGYGCATCGGAAAGTTCGAGGAGGCTCATGGCGGCACACTCCTGCTCGACGAGATTTCCGAGATGGATGTCCGCCTGCAGGCGAAACTGCTGCGCGCGCTTCAGGAACGGATGATCGACCGCGTCGGCGGCTCGCAGCCTGTGAAGGTCGATCTCCGGATCATCGCGACCTCGAACCGGAATCTCGGCGAAGCGGTTCGCGAAGGCTCCTTTCGCGAAGACCTGTTCTATCGCCTGAACGTMGTGCATCTGCGGCTTCCCGCCTTGCGCGAGCGGCCGGGCGATATCCTTGTGTTGGCGGATCATTTCGCCAAGAAATATGCCGAGATCAACGGTATGCCCCTGCGTCCGATCGCGGCCGATGCCCGCAAGGCACTGTTGGCTAATGGCTGGCGAGGCAATGTGCGGGAGCTCGAGAACACGGTTCACCGCGCGGTCCTGCTGGCCCAGGGCACGGAGATCGGACCTGATGCGATGGTGACCCCGGAAGGCGAGTCGCTGGGCCCGTCGTCAGGCCACGATGTTGCGAGCCGTGTCGTTCAGACCGCCGAGGCCGTGACGCGCGGCCTGGTGGGCCGGACCGTTGCTGATGTCGAGCGCGACCTCATCCTGGATACGCTGGACCACTGTCTCGGAAACCGCACGCATGCGGCCAAGATCCTCGGAATCTCGATCCGCACGCTCCGCAACAAGCTCGGCGAATATACCTCTGCCGGTATTGCGGTTGCCGAGCCGGGACAGGCGCGCGTCAGCGTCGCCTGACCCGGGGGGCAATCCCGAAGAGAGGGTCAGTAATAGTACCGACGGCGGTAATAGGGGCGATAATACCGCGGGCGGTAATAATACCGAGGGCGATAATACCGCGGTCGATAATAGTATCTCGGGCGGTAATAGGGGCGGCGATACCCATAATAGCGCCGCCTGTAATAATAACTGTACCCGGCGTCCGCCTTGTCCAGCGCTTCGCTGGCTTCGGCGGCAAGCTTGCCTTCATCCTCGGCCGGTTCAGGGGTGGGAATGAGCTTGGGCTCGGCCGCTGCGGCGCCAGCCATCCCGCCAAGGCTGGCCATAGCCATGCCGCCGAACAGGGTCATCATGAACGAACGTCTATCCACGGCGTCCTCCAGACAGGGTTTCGGCCACCCTTTCGGCATCCCCGAAATGGTGCCAGATGATAACGCTTGTCGCAGCGCATTGTTCCAACCGATCGCGCTCCCTTCCGCCTCGGCCAGGTCGTCCGGCGGGCTCAATCCGCGGCATTCAAGGGCCGGGCGACGCTTTCCAGCGGTCGGCGTTCAGCCCTGACTGCGTAGAGCGCTGCAATGACGGCAGCAGCCAGCATCAGGGCCGCGCCAAACAGGTAGCCGCCGAAGACGCTTGCCCGCGATCCGGTGTCGATCAGTGCACCGAACAGCCAGGGGCCGGCAATGCCACCCGCGCCGGTGCCGATGGCGTAGAAGACCGCGATGGCAAGCGCGCGCATCTCGACGGGGAACGTCTCGCTGACCGTCAGATAGGCCGAACTTGCGGCGGCGGATGCGAAGAAGAACACGACGCTCCAGCACAGCGTGAGCTGGGAGGCCGTCACCAGATTACGCGCGAACAGATAGCCGGTGCCGGCCAGCAGAAGCGCTGACAGAGCATAGGTCGTCGCGATCATGGTGCGCCGGCCCAGCGTATCGAAGAGACGCCCGATCAGGAGCGGACCCAGGAAATTGCCGGCGGCGAAGGGCAGGATGAACCAACCGATCAGATGCGAAGGCACCTGGTAGAAATCGGTCAGGATCAACGCGTAGGTGAAGAAGATCGCATTGTAGAAGAAGGCCTGCGCGACCATCAGCGCCAGCCCGACGAGCGCTCGCTGGCGATGCGTCACGAAGAGGGAATGAAAGACCTCGCCAAGTGGCGTCGCCGGTCGTGGTCGCAGGCGGATCTGCGCCAGGCCTTCACTGGCGCTGTAGCTGACGCCGGCTTGCGTCTCGATGCGGGTCACGATCGCGGCCGCCTCCTCCGCGCGGCCATGGCTGATCAGCCAGCGCGGGCTTTCGGGGATCCAGCGCCGCAGGATGAGAATGATCAGGCCAAGCGCCGCGCCGATGAAGAAGGCGAGCCGCCAGCCGAGTTCGGGATTGATAGTGGCCGGGTCGAGCAGGACGATCGCTCCGATGGCGCCCAAGGCTGCGCCGACCCAGAACGAGCCGTTGATGACGAGATCGACCCATCCGCGCACGCGCGCCGGCACCAGCTCCTGAATGGTCGAGTTGATCGCGGTGTATTCACCGCCGATCCCCATACCGGTGAAGAAGCGGAAGATCAGGAAGCTCGTGACGCTCCATGAGAACGCCGTCGCGGCCGTGGCTGCGAGATAGACGAGTACGGTGATGCTGAAGAGGCGCTTGCGGCCGAGCCTGTCGGTCAACCAGCCGAAGAACAGGGCGCCGAATACGGCGCCGGCGATATAGGCGGCACCGGCAAGGCCGATTTCCGTATTGGTGAAGCGGAGCGCCGGACTTTCTTTCAGTGCCCCCGAGACCGAGCCGGCAAGGGTCACTTCCAGCCCATCCAGGATCCAGGTGATCCCGAGAGCCACCACGACCAGCGTGTGAAAGCGCGACCATGGCAGGCGATCGAGCCGGGCCGGGATATCAGTCGCGATGACCGCGGGCAGAGCCGCTTCGTGCGGCGACATGGCGATCCTCCCTCATCGTCTGGCGTGCCTCATGGCTTCGCCTCATACGAAGAAGGCGGCACCCTTCGGCACCGCCTTCCCCAAATCCTGCGTCTCAGCGCACGAGCACATTCCGGCGCACCACCACGGGGCGGCGATAGCGCGGGGCGGGGCGGCGCACGACTACACGCTCGCGTACCACGACCGGACGCCGGTAAGCCGGACGAGGCCGCCGAACGACGGTGCGTTCGCGGACCACCACCTGACTGAAATCGGCATCGGCACGGTCAAGCGCGGCCTTGGTTGCGGCATTCAATTCGTTGGCAGGCAATATCTCCGGCGTCGGGGTGGTCTTGCCCGTCGCTGCCTGGGCAATGGCGGTTCCGCCAAGGCCGGCCGCTGCGAGGCCACCGAAAAGGCTCAAAACAAAGGAGCGTCTATCCACGAATATCTCCAATCAAGTCGGCCGGAAAAGCCAGTATGTCGACCCCGCTCGCGAGTTGTTCGGTCGAATGGGGCCAGAACGCGGCAGTTCAATAACGATCCATTCAGGAAGGGGTTCCACGGCCCGATTTTCTGGTCGGCTTAACCATTCATTCACCATGAACCCGGCAAGAATTGCCGGGTATCGTCGCGGAAGCTGGAGGGGCATGGTTGCCTGACGGCCGCGTCGCGACGGGGAGTGGACTGGTCGATGACGGATGTAGCGGCGGGCGCCGGTGGCGGTTTCAAGATGCCCAGCGGCGGCGCCATGGGGAATTTCCTCAACCGGCCCGACCTGTTCCTCGCCATCGGCGTCATGGGCATCCTCGTGGTGCTCATCTTCCCGCTGCCGGCACTGCTGCTCGACCTGCTCCTGGCCTTGTCGATCATCCTGTCCGTACTGGTGCTGATGACGGCGCTCTTCATCGAGGAGCCGCTGGAATTCTCGGCTTTTCCGACAGTGCTGCTGATCGTCACGATGCTGCGGCTGGCGCTCAATCTCGCCTCGACGCGCCTGATCCTCGCTCACGGCCACGAAGGCAGTGCCGCCGCTGGCCACGTCATCGAAGCCTTCGGCAATTTCGTGATGAGCGGCAATTTCGTGATCGGGGTGATCGTCTTCACCATCCTGATCATCGTCAATTTCGTGGTCATCACCAAAGGTTCGGGCCGCATCGCCGAAGTTGCGGCGCGCTTCGCCCTGGATGCCATGCCCGGCAAGCAGATGGCGATCGACGCCGATCTCTCGGCCGGTCTCATCGATCAGGACGTCGCCAAGGAGCGCCGCAAGGCGCTGGAGGACGAGGCCAACTTCTTCGGTTCGATGGACGGTGCCTCGAAATTCGTGCGCGGCGACGCCATCGCCGGCTTGCTCATCACCTTCATCAACGTCCTCGGCGGCATCATCATCGGCGTCGCGCAGCAGGGCATGGGCTTCGGGGATGCGGCGCGCGCCTATACGCAGCTGACCGTCGGCGATGGCCTCGTCAGCCAGATTCCGGCCCTGATCGTCTCGACGGCGGCCGGCCTTCTGGTCTCCAAGTCAGGCGTGCGCGGCGCCGCCGACAAGGCGCTCGGCAGGCAGCTCTCAGGGTACCCGAAGGCGCTCGGCATGTCGGCGGCGGTAATGCTGCTGATCGCAATCCTGCCCGGTATCCCGATGCTGCCCTTCCTGCTGCTCGCCGGTGGTTCGGCCTGGCTCGCGCGCCATTTCGGTCAGATCGCCAAGGCACGGGAAGTTCAGGTGGCGGAGGCTGCGCAGGCTGCATCGCCGCTTGCCGCCGATGGCACGCCGAAGGAGGAGACGCTCAACGATCTGCTCAAGCTCGACGAGCTCAAGATCGAGATCGGCTACGGGCTGCTGCCGCTGGTCAACGCGGCGGGCGGGCAGGATCGGCTGACCGATCAGGTCCGGGCACTGCGCCGCCAGCTCGCTGCCGAGCTCGGTTTCGTGATGCCGGCGGTGCGCATCGTCGACAACGTCCAGCTCGAAGCGAACCACTACTACATCAAGATCAAGGAGATCGATGCGGGGCACGGCATCGTCTATGCCGGCCAGTTCATGGCCATGGACCCGATGGGCGGCAGCGTGAATCTGCCCGGCCACAACGTGCTGGAGCCGACCTTCGGCCTGCCTGCCACCTGGATCGACGCGTCACTGCAGGATGAGGCGCAGCTGCGCGGCTTCACCGTGGTCGATGCCGCCACGGTGATCTCGACGCATCTGACCGAAGTGCTGAAGTCGCATATGCCGGAGCTGCTCTCGCATGGCGAAGTGCAGAAACTGCTGCGCGAATTGCCCAAGGACCATGCCGACCTCGTCAAGGAGATCGTGCCGAGCCAGATCTCGACCACGGGAATCCAGCGCGTGCTGCAGCTGCTGCTCGCGGAGCGCATCTCGATCCGCGATCTCGCCACCGTCGTCGAAGGCATCGCCGAAGTCGCCGGCGGTATCAAGAACCCGCGCGACATCGCCGAACATGTCCGGGTGCGGCTGGCCCGGCAGATCTGTGCCCAGTTCTCGAACCAGCAGGGGCATTTGCCGATCATCACGCTCTCGCCGGCCTGGGAGAGCATCTTTGCCGAGTCGATCGTCGGCCAGGGTGAGGACCGGCATCTGGCCATGCAGCCCTCGCGCCTGCAGGAATTCGTGCATCAGGTCCGCGACAAGTTCGAGGACGCGGCGCGTATCGGCGAGATGCCGGCGCTGGTCACCTCCGGCATGGCACGACCGTTCGTGCGCCAGATCATCGAGCGCTTCCGCCGCGAGACACCCGTGCTGTCGCAGGGGGAAATCCATCCCCGCGTCCGGCTGAAGACGGTTGGAAGCGTCTGAGCCGGCTTCAGCGGCGCACGACGACAACGAGATAGCGCACCGGTTCCGGTCCGGGATTGCAGAAGCTGCAATCTCTGGGCGGGCCGAGTTCAAGACAGTCACCGGCCTGCAGCCGCTTCATCGTCTCGCCTTCGCGAAAGTCGAGCATGCCGGACTGCACCCAGATCTGCTGCCTGATGAACGCGTAGGAGCTTGCGGGATACGAGATGCGTGCACTGGGCGGCAACTCGGCATCGACCAGCTCGATGCCCGCTTCGCCAGCCGGCGAAATGGCGCGCCGAGTGAAGCCGGTTTCGGGATCGCGCCAGAATGGTTGATCCGCGCAGCGTCGGAGAAACTCGCTCGGCGTCTCGGCTCGCGCCAGAAGGTTCGACAAGGTCAACCCGAAGGCGCCGGAAAGCCGGCCGAGGAGGACAGCGGTCGGGCTCGCTTCTCCCCGCTCGATCTTGCTGATCATCGCGCGGGACACCCCGGATTTGTCGGCGAGATCGCTCAGGCTCCAGCCGCGGCTTTCCCGCTCGATGCGCATGCGTTCGGCAAGCCTTGACGTCAAATCGTCCATTATCATAGCGTTGATTCTTCTATAGTAGATCGTTCAGAGTGCAACCCATGACAGACGGCGCGGAAGCGCAGGACGCCCGCTTGCGTCGCGCCCCTGCAGCCGTCGCCAATCCGGCATTGGCCCTGCCGTTTCCGCATCGCTAAGGACCGGGGCATGTCGCGCAACGCCTTTTACTTCGCCCTGATGTGTCTGGTCTGGGGGCTGACCTTCCTGCCGGTCAAGATCGGCTCGGCCCATGTTCCGCCGATCTTCCTTGCAGCGGCACGGTTCTCGATCGCTGGTGTCCTGATGCTGCTCTGGGCCGGGCGCGATCTTCTCGCCGTTCCACCCGCAGCGCGGCGGCGCCTGCTGATCACCGCACTCCTGGTGAATACCGGCAACTACACCTTCCTGTTCTGGGGGACCGCGCATGCACCGTCGGGGCTCGCCGCCATCGTCAATCTCGCGACGATCCCGATCTATACGCTGATCGCGAGCCGCTTGATCGAGGGGCAGCGGATCACCGGCCAGCGCATCGCGGCCATCGTGCTTGGGCTCATCGGGCTTTGTTTTCTGTTCGCGACGCGCGCCTCCAGCGGCTGGAGCGCGGCGCATGGCGATCCGATGGAGATCTGGGGGCTGGCGGCCGTGGCCTTTGGCACGTTGCTCTACTGCTTCGGCGCCGTGTTGACGCGGCGGATCGCCGGCACCATGCCGACGCTGACATTGGCCGGCTGGCAGACGGTCATTGGTGCGCTCGGCCTTGCGGCCGTCTCGTTCGCTGTCGAGCCCGTCACGCTTGCTGATATGCGCGCGCTCGGAGAGTGGCCGGTCTGGCCCGCCGTTGCCGTCCTGGTGATTGGCGGCTCGCTGATCGGCTTCACCATCTACATGCGGCTGCTGCGCGACTGGGGCGCCTTCCATGCCGGGCTCTATGCCTTCGTCAGCCCGGCCATCGCTGTCACAGCCGGAGTTGTCGTGCTGCACGAGCCATTCGGCCTGTCCGAGGCAATCGGCGCGGTGTTGATGTTCGGCGCAGCTGCGATCGCGCTCAGACGCTGAGGCCATGGTCTAGCGCCTGATGCTACCCGAAAGCCGGTTCCCGCGTTCGGCATCATGCTTGTCAGGGAGGGGGTGCGATGCGGGTGTTCTTCCTGAGCTGGCTGCGCTCGAAGGCCAGCACGATCGGCAGCGAAATCACCAGCGGCAGGATCAGGTAGAACAGCCGCCAGATCAGCAGGGCCGCAAAGACAGCCGGTGCCGGCACGCCCGGCATGACCGCGAGGAAGACCGCTTCCATCACGCCGACCCCGCCCGGTACCTGGCTGAGCAGCCCGGCCGAGAAGGAAAGGAGGAAGGCGCCGAGCACGATGAAGAAGCCGGGGTTTCCCTGATCGGGCAGCGCGAAATAGATGATGCCGGCGGCACCCATCAGTTCCAGAGGCGCAGCGAGATATTGCCGCGCAACGACCGGCAGCCGGGGATAGATCAACTCGAACTTGCCGATCTTGAGCGGCCTGAACTTCAGCCAGGAGCCGACCGTGTAGAGCCCGACGAAGGCGAGCAGCCCGAAGCCGATCAGCCGGGCAGTCGCATCGCCGAGGGTGAACCAGTGGGAAAGCCGGCCGAGCGGGCGCAGGATCTGAGGCTCCCCGATCAGGACGAGCCCAAGCAGCAGAATGGTTCCGAAGGCGAAGGTGAAGGAGCAGAGCGCCACCAGAACCGCGACATCGGCCGTTGTTAGGCCCTTCGCGGTATAGGCGCGGAACCGGACCATGCCGCCCGAGAAGACCGAGGCGCCGATATTGTGCGAGAGCGCATAGGTCACGAAGGAACAAAGCGCGATATAGGGCCAGGAGATGCCCTTCTCCTTGCCGAGATGGATCAAGGCAATGCGGTCATACCAGGCCAGCGCAGCGTAAGCGACGAGCGTTGCGAGGGCTGCGTGCAGGAAGGCGTCCGGGGAGATCAAGGCGATCTTCTGGCCGATGCCGGCCGCAATGATCTTGATGTTTTGCCAGAGGGTTCCTTGCTCCAGCAATGCCTGGACGGCGGCATCCGTGCCGGCCTCGGCCTTGAGCTTGTCCCAGAGCAACTCGACCGACCAGACGACCGCGACGAGACCGATGAGCGGCCAGAGATAGTCGAGATAGCGTTTCATGAAACCGGCAGGCTGCGAGGAGGCGTCGAAGGCGGTGTCGCGGCGCGCAGGGGAAGGCCTGGGAAGCCGGCCGGAGCGAACCTTCGCCTGTGTGCCAGCGAGGGAGGGCGAGGGCAAGCGGCGTTGCCCGCGCCAGGCCGCACGGACGGCCTATTTTCCGTTTTTCTTCAGCCAGTCCCGCATGAAGGCGATCTCCTTCTCCTGGGCGGAGATGACCTCAGTGKCCAGCTTCTTGATTTCCGGGTCCTTGCCATGAGCAAGCACGACCTTGGYCATGTCGATGGCGCCCTGATGATGCGGAATCATGC
The DNA here is from genome assembly GCF_056399325.1 of Allobosea sp. 01N443. NCBI lineage: Bacteria > Pseudomonadati > Pseudomonadota > Alphaproteobacteria > Hyphomicrobiales > Alloboseaceae > Allobosea > Allobosea sp. 01N443. Next base: position 70,522 of record NZ_JBFTRC010000013.1, on the reverse strand, counting down.
CACGCACGAAATCGGCATCGGCGTCGCCGGTGAAGGAGGTCGCCATGTCCTTGTGCATCTTGTCATTGACCGCCTTGTAGGCGGCTGTCGCCGGCGTGTCCGCGACGCCGGTCGCCGAGCCCTGYATGGCGCCGTGACCCTGGTGCTGCTGCGCAACGGCGACACCGCCCAGTGCCGCGATGCCGAAGAGAGCGGCGGCGAGCTTCAGCTTTACACGTCTGGTCATCGAAAAGAATCCTCATTCGTTTGAAGCGGCGCGCCACAGCTTCTCCAGGTGGGAATGGGCCATGCACCGTACGAACTGATCTTTCACCCGGGATCATGTCATGATCGCGGCGATATCCGGCAGCCTCGACGGCGCAGGCTTCGAGCGTCTGCCTCACGGCCAACGTACCGCAGACAGGATCATGAGCGACAGCATTCCCATCAGCCTGACCGGCATCACCGACCTTCCGCCCGGCAAGATCGCGGCGATCGTCACATCTCTCGAGATGTTTGCGCCGCCGGCCAAGCGGGCCGATCCGCCCGGCCTTTCGGGCTTCTCCCTCGAGCCGATCGGGAGAGACGATGTCACGCGCTATCTCGCGATCTACCGTGTGCTCGGTGAGCGCTGGATGTGGTTCAGCCGGCTGGTCAAGCCCGTGGCGGAGATCGAGGCGATCCTGGCGGATCCAGCCGTCGAGTTCTTCGCCGTTCGGGCCGATGGCCGCGACGTTGGATTGCTGGAGCTTGATTTCCGCGTGGCGGAAGAGGGAGAGCTCAGCTTTTTCGGGCTGGACGAAACCGTGCTGGGCCGCGGAGCCGGCCGCTGGTTGATGAATCGGGCGCTGGAACGGGCCTGGGCCCAGCCGATTTCGCGCTTCTGGGTACACACCTGCACGCTCGATCATCAGAGCGCCCCGGAATTCTATCAGCGCTCGGGGTTCACGGTCTTCAAGCGCAGCGTCGAGGTCGACGATGATCCGCGGCTGGCAGGGCATATGCCGCGCGACTCCGTGCGGCATCATCCGGTGATCGAATGAAAAAGGGGGGCGGGAGGCTAACGGCCTCCCGCCCCTTTTTCGTGCAAGATCCCTGAAGCCAGACGGTCAGGCGCGTGAGCGCAGCCCGATCGAATCCATCATCGACTGGTCGCGCGCTGCTTCGGCGGCCCGCTCGGAAGCACGCTCGCGATCGTCGAGAATCTCGACCTTCTTCATGTCCTCGAAGGCTTCCTGAAGCTCGGCCTTGGCCTCGTCGAGCTGGCCCTTCAGATTATCCGCCGACTGCCGCAGGTTGTCGCGGCGCCCGAGCGCTGCCTTGGCATAGGTCGGGTAGGCGAAATGAGCAGGGTCGGAGATACCGGCCCGTGTCTCCTCGCTCTGGATCTCACGATCCAGATCGGTCGCCATGCGATGGAAATCCGCAATCATCATCTCAATCTGGCTTACCCGGCGACGCTTTTCGTCCACCTGGAAGCGTTTGAGACGCAAGAGGGTCTCTCGCGACTTCATGTCGTGTCCAACTCCTGGTTACGCATGGCGGCTCCCCGACCCCTCGGTTCGCCGCCGGAACTTGATCCGCGAGACGAAAAGGACAATGGCGCAAGGAGGTTGACCGTTTCTTACCGAGGCCGCCCGCTTTCGACGCATATTGAGCCCGCGTCGCTGCTGCTGCCGTACGCTGTGTGTCCCCTATAGAGTCTGCGCAGTTATCAGGGCGTTCGCCCGTCTTTCCCTCCCGGATCGCCTTCCCTTGCTCGCCTCATCACGCCTTCCGGAGCACTGGCCGCTGCTCTGCGGCCTCGCTCTCACCCGCATTATCGGCTGGGGATCGACCTATTACGCGCCGTCGGTCCTTGCCGCCTATCTCGATCGAGATCTCGGGATGAGCGGGGAGATCGTCTTCGGAGGCATCACCATCCTGCTCGTGACCGGTGCGGTGGTCGCGCCAATGGTCGGGCGACATCTCGATCGTCGCGGAACGCGGCGTGCCATGTGTGTCGGGGCCATCATCTGCGCACTGGGCTTGGCCTTGCTCGCGGCGGCACAGGGGCCGATCAGCTATCTCGCGACCTGGTTCGTCATCGGTATCGGTCACTCGCTGACGCTCGCCAATGTCGGCAATGTCACGGTCGCGCAACTGATGGGCGCGCGAACACGACGCGTCATCGGCGTGATGATGCTTGCCACGGGCCTTGCCTCGAGCGTGTTCTGGCCGTTGTCCGCAGCCCTCTGCGCTGCCTATGGCTGGCGTGTGGCCCTCTTGATCTTTGCCGCGATCCAGATCGTGATCGTGCTTCCGATCCATCTCGCCATCCCAGTGACGCCCCCTCATGCGCCCGCTGCCGGCCCGGCAGCGGCGGCTCTGCCTGCCGATGAGGGCAGGGTGACCCCGCAAGAGCGTCGCCCGATCTTCTGGCTGCTGGCCTTTGCCTTTTCGGCAAGCGGGCTGGTCTCCTGGGGGCTGCCCCTCCATCTCATCGGCCTACTGCAGAGTTCCGGACTGACCAGTGCGACGGCCGTTACGATCGCCTCGCTCGGCGGGCTTGCAACGCTCGTGGCCCGTCTGGTCGACGTCCTGGCCGGGGAACGCTTCGCTGTCGAGCGTGTGGCCTTGGTCGGCCTTGTGCTCGGGCCGCTCTCCTGCCTCTACATGGCGCTGGCGTCAGGGACCGCGCTTTCCGCCATCGGCTTTGTCGCCGCCTTCAATGCTGCCATGGGCGTCATTTCCGTGGCACGCGCCACCTTGCCGCTTTCGCTGTTCGGCCGGCGTGGCTTTGCGACCATGCTCGGGCGGCTGACGGTTCCGCAGAACCTGACTTTCGCAGCCGCGCCGCTGCTCTTTGCGGTGATGATCGAGCGCTTTGGCAGCAGCGCGGCGCTGATGATCTCGGCGGTGATCCAGACCGGCGCGCTGGTGGCGATGCTGATCCTGGTGCGCCGCGTCAGCTCGCCATGATGGCTGCGAGCCGGGCGTAGCCTTCCCCCAGTGACGTCGCCTCGTCCTTGGCCTGTTTCAGGAAGGCTTCGAGCTGAGGGTTGAGGCGGATGGCCTCGTCGACCTCTGCCGATGCGCCCTGGCGATAGGCGCCAAGCCGGATCAGCTCCTCCATGTCGGAATAGGTCGCGAGTGTCGCGCGGGCCTTCTGGACGACGGGATAGTAGGGGGGGGCGCAGGAGCGCGGCATGGTGCGCGACACGGATTTCAGCACGTTGATTGCCGGGTAGCGCCCACGCTCGGCAATGGAGCGTTCCATGACGATATGGCCGTCGAGAATGCCGCGCACCGCGTCGGCGACAGGTTCGTCATGGTCTCCACCATCGACCAGCACGGTGAACAGACCGGTGATGGCACCTTCGCCGATGCCAGGACCGGCGCGTTCGAGCAGGCGCGGCAACTCGGCGAAGACGGTCGGCGTATAGCCCTTGGTGGTTGGCGGCTCGCCGGCGGCAAGGCCGATCTCGCGCATCGCCATGGCAAAGCGCGTGACCGAGTCCATCAGGCACATCACCTGCGCGCCCTGGTCGCGGAAGTACTCGGCCAAGGTGAGGGTGGTGAGAGCGGCCTGCTTGCGCATCAGCGCCGGCTCGTCGGAGGTGGCGACCACGACCACGGAGCGCGCCAGGCCTTCCGGGCCGAGGTCGTCCTGCAGAAACTCCTGGACCTCGCGGCCGCGCTCGCCGACGAGCCCGATGATGTTGACATCGGCGCGTGCGTAGCGGGCCAGCATGGAAAGAAGAACCGATTTGCCGACGCCCGAGCCGGCGAAGATGCCCATGCGCTGGCCAAGGCAGCAGGTCAGGAAGGCGTTGAGGGCGCGGACGCCGAGATCGAGCGGGGAGCCGACGCGGCGGCGTGCATGCGCGGGGGGCGGGTCGGCGCGGAAGGCGCAAAGATGTTCTCCCTGAGGCAGGGGCGGGCCGCCGTCCACAGGTCTTCCGAGCGCATCGACAACCCGGCCGAGCCAGGCATTGGTCGGCCGGATGCCCGGGGCTGCCTTGTCCACATAGGCGGGGCAGCCGCGGCGGACTCCGTCGAGGCCGCCATAGGGCATCACCAGCGCCTTTTCGCCGGAAAAGCCRATCACTTCGCAGGGGACACGCGTTCCCGGCGCGATCTCGATCTCGATGCGTCCGCCAAGGCTCATGGCGCCGATCGGTCCGGAGACCTCGACCATCAGGCCACGCACGCCCGTCACCCGGCCGAATGTCGTTACCGCATCGAGGTTACCGATTGTGGCGGCGAGGTCGGATAACCTGTCTATACCGTGCTTTGCGCCGCTCATTCCCCGTCCCGTCAATCTTTCATTTACCTCTGTGATTAACACTGTGCATCGAGGCTGTGTCGTGTTGCAGGGGCTTTTTGTCCCTGTTCCTCGGAACAGTCCTCCGCGAAAGGCGATTTCGCGGGCGAAGGTCTCCCGATCCGTGTCAATTTCGACTCACCTCGACAAGGATCGTTCACTTTCTCCCTGGAAGCGCTTGCGCTCGGGAATCACGGTTTGTTAACCATTTTCCCAGTAGCGTGTCGCGTGGCGTTTCATCGGGCAAGCGCCTGGTCGTCCAGAGCCATGAGGGTTCGGATGAGAATGTGGTCGAGCTTGCCTCGGGGCGAAATTGGGGACGTGACATGCGGGTTCTGCTGATCGAGGACGATAGCGCAACCGCCCAGAGCATTGAGCTGATGCTCAAATCAGAGAGCTTCAACGTCTATACGACCGATCTGGGCGAAGAGGGTGTCGATCTCGGCAAGCTCTACGATTACGACATCATCCTCCTCGACCTGAACCTGCCGGACATGTCGGGCTATGAGGTGCTGCGCTCCCTTCGCGTCGCGAAGGTGAAGACGCCGATCCTGATCCTCTCCGGTCTTGCCGGCATCGAGGACAAGGTGAAGGGCCTCGGCTTCGGCGCCGACGACTATCTCACCAAGCCCTTCCACAAGGATGAGCTTGTCGCGCGCATCCACGCCATCGTGCGCCGCTCGAAGGGCCATGCGCAGTCGGTCATCACCACCGGCGATCTCGTCGTCAATCTCGACACCAAGACCGTCGAGGTCGATGCCGCCCGCGTGCACCTGACGGGCAAGGAATACCAGATGCTGGAGCTGCTTTCGCTCCGCAAGGGCACGACGCTGACCAAGGAGATGTTCCTGAACCATCTCTATGGCGGCATGGACGAGCCGGAACTCAAGATCATCGACGTTTTCATCTGCAAGCTCCGCAAGAAGCTCGCCAATGCGTCGGACGGAAAGAACTACATCGAAACCGTTTGGGGCCGCGGCTACGTGCTGCGCGAGCCGAACGATGTCGAGGAACGCATTCCGGCGTGATCGGTGTCATCCGGTCGTCACGATCGGATGCGACAAGAGATACAGCCTGATCGTCGGATGTACACGACAGGTTGACGGGACCCCGCCGAGAGGCGGGGTTTTTGTTTATGGCGGCAGCGGCCTAAAGCATCGGTCCGAAAGTCGATTGCGGTTTTCGGGCAAGCCGATGCAAACACAGAAGGTTCGATCATCGACCGGATACGGTATCCAGTCCGATGATCAGAGGCGGGAGCCGGCCGTGGGCAGCGGACGCGGCCGGTCGAAGGGGTAGCCGAGACCGGGCGACTGAGCCTTGCCGGAGCGGCCGTCGCGGTAGAGGCCGCGATGCTGCTTGTCCGGAACGATGCTGGTGGTGATTCCGATCACCGTCTCTGCGGCGCCAAGCAGGAAGGCTCCATCCGGGGCGAGCCGCTGGGCCAGTGCGGCCATCACCCGCGCCTTGGTCGGAACGTCAAAATAGATCAGCACGTTGCGGCAGAGGATCACGTCGAAGAGGCCGAAATGGCCGCTCGAATCGAGCAGGTTATGCTGCCGCAGCTCGACCATCGCGCGAATCTGCTCCGAGATGCGCCACTTGTCGCCTTCCTGCCGGAAGTGCTTCAGCAGGAGTTGGATCGGCAGGCCGCGCTGGATCTCGAACTGGGTGTAGAGCCCGCCACGGGCGCGCTCCAGGACTTCTGCGGAGATGTCGGTTCCGACGATCTCGATCCTCCAGCCCGCCAGCTGTGCCGCCATCTCATCCAGGATCATGGCAAGGGAATAGGCTTCCTGTCCGGTCGAAACTGCGGCGCACCAGATCCGCAGGGAGCGGTGGGCCGCATTCGCAGCGAGTTTCTCGGGGAGGATCACATTGCGGAACAGATCGAATGGGGTCCGGTCGCGGAAGAACAGGGTCTCGTTGGTGGTCATCGCCTCGACGACGGCATTCTCCAGGCCGCGGTCGCCTTCGAGCCTGAGGCGCTGCACAAGCGGACTGAGCCCCGCGATATTTCGCTTTCGGCAGAGGATGCCGAGCCGGCTCTCGACGAGGTAGCGCTTCTCGGTGCTGAGAGAGAGACCCGAGCGCAGGTGCAGCAGCGTGCGCAGGAAGTCGAAATCGGCCTCCGTCATGCCGAGGATCCTCCACGCACCAGCGCACGAATGGCGGGGCCGATGCCGTCGAGCGCGACAACGGTGCTGGCATGGCGGGCGCGCACGACGGAGCCTGGCATGCCCCAGATCGTGCTCGACGTTTCATCCTGTGCGATTACGGCGGCGCCGGCGCGGCGCAACGCGCCCGCGCCATCCGTGCCGTCACTGCCCATCCCGGTCATCACCAGGCCGAGCGCGGCCGGACCGAGGTGATTGGCAGCTTCGCTGAAGAGCACATCGACGGCGGGTCTGCAGAAGCGTACCGGCGGCCCGTCGCCGATGCTCGCGACGATATGGCCGAGCCTGCGATCGATGCCGAGATGGCGTCCTCCCGGCGCGATATAGACCGTGCCCCTGCTCAGTCTTTCGCCATCGAAAGGCTCGCGTGCCCTGACACCGATCTGTCCGGAGAGCTGTTCCGCGAAGGACGCCGTAAAAAGCGGAGGCATATGCTGGACGACGAGCGTCGTCAGGTCCTGGAGGCCATCGCCAATATCGGTGAGGACCTTGGCCACGGCGCGGGGGCCGCCTGTCGAGGCGCCGATGACGAGGTAGCGCGGCATCATCGAGATCAGCGGCCTGAGATCCATGATGCCGCTCGGCAGACCCGGCTCAGGCGGGACTTCGCTGAAAGGCAGCAACGCCTCGTGCGAGGATTGTGCGATGCTGCTGAGCTTGAGCAGGAATTCGCTCCGGAAATCCAGCGACAGCGTCATGCCGGCGCGACTTTCGGGCTTGGGCAGCACGTCCATGGCGCCCATGGTCATGCCCTGCAGGGCGAGCCGGGCATTGCGTTCCGTCAGCGTCGTGGCCAGCAGGACGGCAGTCTTCGGGCTCTCCCTGACGATCTGGGGCAGTGCTGCAAGACCGTCGAGGCCGGGCATGTCGAGGTCGAGGACCATGATATCGGGGTGGTAGCGCGTGGCATGCTCCACGGCCATCTCACCGTCGCCTGCCACCGCGACGACGTGAAACTGGCCGCTCTCGCCGAGCCAGCGTGCGAACAGCCCGCGCACGACGACGGAGTCGTCGGCGATGACGACGGTCTTCGGACGTATGGCTGTTCTGCCATGGCTGGATGAGCGAGGGCTCATCATTCGGCACGACCCCTGTGCGTCGAGTGCAGGGCTGGCTGGGTGGGCCACCAATGACCCGCCGAGAAATAGGCCGCGACGGCACGGGCCGCGGCGCGACGTGTCAAAGCAGGCCGACCTGATGGAATTTGGAGGCGACGATCTCCTTGTCGAACGGCTTCATGATGTATTCGTCGGCGCCGGCGTGCATGGCGCGCGCGATATGGGCAATGTCGTTCTCGGTCGTGCAGAAGACGACCTTGGGCCGTTTGCCGCCTGGCATCTGCCGCAGGGTGCGCAGGAAATCATAGCCGTCCATGATCGGCATGTTCCAATCCAGCAGCACAGCGTCCGGCATCTCGCCCTTGCAGGCATCGATCGCCCGGGCGCCGTCCTCGGCTTCTGCGATTCGGAACTGGAGACCCTCGAGAATGCGGCGTGCGACCTTGCGGATCACCGCTGAGTCATCGACGACGAGGCAATATTTCATGGTCATTCTCCAGAATGGGCGGGCCGCGGCTCAGGCAGCCAAAGGCAGGTCGATCTTCAGCACTGCGTCGATGTCGAGCACGACGAGAAGGCGGTCTTCGAGGCGGTGAACGCCGGCTGCCAGGGAGGCCCAGGCGCGGTCGAGATGGACCGGCACGGGCTCCAGCGTGGAGTGATCGAGACGGATCACCTCGCCGACCGCGTCGACGATCAGCGCGTAGGCCTCTCCACCATGATCGATCCCCACCGCAACCAACTCCGTGGCTGCGCCCAAAAGGGGCTCCCGGCCGAGCCGCTTGCGCAGGCAGAGTGCGGTCACCACGCGCCCGCGCAGGTTGAGCAGGCCGATGATTTCGGGCGGGGCCAGCGGCACCGGCGTGATGCGGCTGGTATTGAAGACGTCCTGCACGCGGCCGATCGGGAGCCCGAGCAACTGCTCGCCAATGGTCACGGTGACGTAGTCGAGGGATTCCGTGAAGCCCGTCGCGTCAGGGGCGGGACGTGCGTTGCTCTGCTTTGAGTTCATGCCGCCTGCCTCAGTCTGGAGCGGTTGTCCGCCAGCTCGGCGAGCAAGGCACGGCGATCGAATTTCGCAACGATGGCGTCCATGCGCGCCTGCGTTGCGAGTGCATAGAGCTCCGGGGTGGCGAAGGTCGTCATGCCGAGGATCCGGAATGCATCGCCGTCTTCGCCGTCACGCAGTTCGGCCGCAAAGCCGAGCGCTGCTTCGGTGTAGCGGTCGAGGTCGATCAGCACGCCGTTGAGCCCGCCGGCGACGACATGCTGGCGGGCGCTGGCGATATCGGCGGCCAGTGTGACGCGAAGTCCCGCGGCCTTCAGGACGGGGGCCAGCATTTCGCGCAGGAATTCGGAAGGCTCGACCATCAGGACATGCGCGCTGCTGGACACGCCTTCGCGGCGGCTGGCCCGCAACCAGTTCGGATCGCCCTTGGGCAGGTAGTGCGCCAGATCGAGGATCTCGGTGGCGCGCCCCCTGATGATCGCCGACCCGACGGCACCCTGGTCGAGCATGGCCTGCAACTCGACATCGAGAACCTCGTCAACGATGTCGACGATCGCATCGACGGCGAGGCCCATGGTCAGCTCGCCTTCCGCGATGATGACGAGTGCCTGCAGGCCCTTGCTCTTCACCTGTGTCTCGCCGACGGGGATGATCGGCATCAGACGGCCGCGATAGTTCAACAGCACGCGCCCGCCGCTGATCTCGAACCGCTCTGCCTCGACCTCTTCCAGGCGTGTGACGAGCGAGAGCGGCACGGCTTTCAGGCTGTCGGCACCGGCGCGAAACACCAGCATGGTCGTTCGCTCACCGACAGGGGAGTGGCCGCTGGCCGCGTTCTGCTCGGGGGCATCGGCAGAGGTCGTCGCTCCGACGAGGCTGGCGACGCCATTGGGGTCGACGATCAACACGACCGCGCCATCGCCTAGGATGGTGTTGCCGGAGAAGATCGGGATGTGACGCAGCTTCGTCGACATCGGTTTGACGACGATTTCCTCGGTGTGGAACACGGTGTCGACCAGAATGCCGAACTGACGTTCGCCGATCTGTGTCACCACGATGAACCCGTCTTCGGCTGCCGCGGGACCGGCGTTCAGCAACCCGGCAAGTGCGATGATCGGCAGCAATCGGCCACGCAGCCGCAGGACAGGTGTGCCGTTGATCTGCTCGACGCGGTGATCGGCCCCGGCCTTCACGCGGACGAGCTCGCGCACGACGATCTGGGGGATGGCGAAGCGCTGTTCGCCGCAGGCCACGATGAGGGCTGCGACGATAGCGAGGGTGAGCGGGATCTTGATGGTCAATGTGGTGCCGGCGCCCACCGTGCTGGCGATGTCGATCAACCCACCAATGGCGTCGATATTAGACTTGACCACGTCCATGCCAACGCCGCGCCCGGAGATCGCGGTGACATTCTCCGCGGTCGAGAAACCGGGATGAAATATCAGGCGGCTGAGCTGCGCTTCGCTCATGCGCTCGATCTCGCCCTCATGGGCAAGACCTTGCTGCAGTGCCTTGCGGCGAATGCGCTCGAAGTCGAGGCCGCGCCCATCGTCCGAGATGGAGATGGTGACCGATCCGCCCTCGTGATAGGCGGCGAGGCGAATGGTGCCGTGGGCCGGTTTGCCGGCGGCGACACGATCGGCAGGTGGCTCGATCGCGTGATCGGCGCAGTTGCGCACCATATGGATCAAGGGGTCCTTGATCAGGTCGAGGATCTGCCGGTCGAGCTCGGTATCGGCGCCTTCGGTGACGAGCTCGATGCGCTTTCCGAGTTCGCCGCTGAGGTCGCGCACGATGCGCGGCAGCTTCGACCAGGCATTGCCGATCGGCTGCATGCGGGTCTTCATCACCCCGTCCTGCAGTTCGGCGGTGATCAGGGACAGACGCTGGAGCGGCGCCTTGAGCGCGGCGTCATCCTGGCGACGCGAGATTTCGAGCAACTGGTTGCGGGTCAGCACGAGCTCCGAGACCATCGTCATCAGATGCTCGATCGTGTCGACATTGACGCGCAGGCTCGCCGGGGCCGCCGAGCGGCTCTCGCGGGGGGAGGCGTCTTCGGCGGCAGCATCGTGGCGGGCCGCGCTTTCGATGCGCCCGTCCGGTCCGCGCTGCGGTCCGGGTGCGCTCTTGAAGACGAGGTCGAGGCCGTCATCGGCCGCGGACAGAGCGTGCCGGGCCAGGTAGGCGGCGACCGGATCCGATGGGTTGACCGAAGGGGACTGTGCCAGCTCCTTCTTGGCCTGGTCGGCCAGCGCCTGCAATTCGCGGATCAGGACCTCGTCGCTGCCGGTTGGCTCCTGGCCCTTGTCGGCCAGCTCCGCCATGATCTCCTTGATGCGGTCGATGGTTTCCAGAATCGCGGTCACCGCGATTGCATTCACGGTTGCGCCGTCGCGGAACTGGCCCATCACGGATTCTGCCGCATGCGTCAGGGCTTCGAGGCGCGGCAGGCCAATGAATCCGCACGTGCCCTTCACGGTATGAACCAACCGGAAGATGTTGCGCAGGATATCGCGATTATTGGGTTCCTGCTCGAAGCGCACGAGCTCCCTGTCGACCGTGTCGAGATGCTCGCCAGTCTCGCCAAGGAACTCTTGGAGCAATTCGTCCATGCCGAAGACCATTACCCACGCAACAATGCAGCGCCCATCTATGCAGCGGAAGGGTTTATGATCGGTTGAGACAGGACTGAAAGCGCGATGTTCCTGCGCTCTCGGCCGAAATGGCTCAGTCCGCCTTGTCGGCCGTGATCGTCACAGTGTCGCCGTCGATGGTGAAAGCGACCTTCATATTGGCCGCGCGGGCGACCATGCCGGCGTAAAGCGGCTGCACGGCGTGGGCGTCGATCGTGCCCGTCTCGGAGCGGCCGGCGAGCAGTTCCTCGACATGGGCCGGAATGCGGGCATGAGAACCGGTGGCGGTGATATGGAAGCTGCCCTGCTCGCCCTCCAGGGTGGTGCGGGCGACGAGGCGTCCGCCGCGCGGCACCGCCTGCGTCGCGAGGATCAGCAGGTTGAGCACGAGCTTGACCTGATTCTTCGGCAGCAACGCGCGCGGGGCTTCCCAGTCGAGCGAGAGCTTGTCATCGTTCAGGAAGCCATTCGCGACCGTGCCGGCATCGCCGAGGTCGATCATCGCGCCTGCCGATCCCGCCGCGCCGAAGGCAAGTCGGGCGAATTGCAGGCGGGCGGAGGCGCTGCGCGCGCTCTTCTTGATCAGCTCGAGTGCGAAATCGCGCATCGAGGGATCGTCTTCCTCCAGAACCTCGAGCGCGTTGACGATGGCGCCGACCGGGCTGATCACGTCATGGCAGACCCGGCTGCAAAGAAGCGCAGCCAGATCGAGCGGCTCGAGCGAGATGTCGGTCATGGCAGATGTCCTGGGAACAGCGTTTCGGGGCGCGCTCATGGCAAATGAAGCGCCGATAGGATAAGGTATGAGGCGATCTTGGTTTGCATGTGGTTAACTGTGTTTTGGCCAGCAGAACAGCGAATGGGCGCCCAATCCGCATGATAGCGCCCGATGATCCGCGCCTTTCCGACCGCAATGCGCTGGCTGAGAAGCTGGCCGAGGCGGCGCGCCTCAGCGGCGCCGTGCTTTTGGTCATGCGCGCTGCAAGGGATGTGCGGAGCAAGGCGGACGGTTCGCCCGTCTGTTCCGCTGACCTCGCCGCCGATCACGCCGCGAAGGCGGCCCTCGCGCGGCTGCTGCCGGATATCCCCGTGATCAGCGAAGAGAGTGTCGAATCCGCTCAGCCTGCCCCCGTTTTCATCCTGCTCGACCCGCTGGATGGCACGCGCGAATTCCTGGCGGCTGGTGGCAGCTACTGTGTCGCGATCGCCATCATCAGCGGCACGCGGCCGATCGCGGGGGCGATCGCCGCGCCGGAGATCGGGCGGCTCTGGTTTGCGGGGGAAGATGCTTTTGCGCAGGCCATCGCGCCGGATGGCTCAACGCTCGGTGCGGCGCAACGCATCGTCGCCCGCCCCACTCCGGCGACCGGTCCAGTCGTGCTGGTCAGCCGCTTTCACGGAGACGCGCTCAGCAGCAGCGTTCTCAGCGCGATGTGCAAGAGTGAACAGATGCCGATGTCCTCGGCGGTGAAATTCGGCCTGATCGCCAGTGGCGAGGCCGATCTTCATGTCCGCGGAGGAACAACGATGGAATGGGATATTGCCGCCGGCGACGCGATTTTGACCGCAGCCGGCGGTGTCGTCCGGCAGCTCGACGGCAATGTGCTGCGCTATGGCGGCGCCGAGCGGCACTATCGCAACCCGTCCTTCGTGGCGGCCAGCAATGAGGGATTGGCGGGGCGCGCGATCGCACTTGCGAAGGAACTGACGCTTGTCGGCCAGACGGGTACCGTAGGTTAGATCACAGGACCGGATAATCGTATCCGGTCTCCTAACCTTCCATGGTCGCATCGGCTTGTCCGAAAACCGCAATTCGTTTTTCGGGCCGACGCTTCAGCGAGCGATCTGCTGGCTGACGCGCTGCCAGTTGGATTCCGCAAGTTGGCGCAGGGAGGTTTCCTGGGTGAAGCGGCGCCTATTCTCTTCGCTTCGAAAGAGGAAGAGCCGCGAACCAATGATCGCGAAGCGACGCGGGTCGGTCTCAACGACACGTCCATCGGCTACCGCGAGCGGGTCGAAGCCTGCAAAGGCTGGCTCGTAGACGCCGGGCGAATCACGAAAGGCTTCGCGGTTGCTGGCCGTGCTGAAGCGCCAGACTGCGCCATCATAGATCAGCTCATAGTCCGGGCGACCGGAAACCGCGCGACCTTCTGCCTGATAGGCAACGGGGTCGTATCCGCCCAATGCCAGCCCGGAACGGCTGTCGCGCTGCATTTCCTCGCCAATTGCAGGCAATTCCGGAAGGCCATGGGGCAGCGCCGCCGGCTGGGCCAGCACCGGCTGGACCGCGATGGCAAGGGCGAGGACGCCGACTGCGATCGAAATCCAGCGCTGCCATTTTACGGCCTTCATCACAGATTCCTTTGCTGGGTGACGACGGGGAAGCACCTCCGCGCAATCTTCACGGGTTGGATACTCTTGGGGCGTATCAAACTGGTTACTGAATTGTCGCGCATTCGCGTGATGCCGTGCCCCGCCGCGCATCCGGCCACCCGGCCGGGATGCGACGCCTAGCCCGGAGTTTCCTCAATGGATCTCACTCGCCGTTCTCTTCTGGCCGGTGCGGTTGTCTCGGCCACTCTTGGCCTGAGCAGCCTGCCGGTCCTGGCGCAGAGCCAGAATCCGCAGTCCTTTTCCCAGACCGAGCTCGTCAGCTCCGGTCATCAGTTCTTTGGCAATGTCTCGCGCGGACTTGCGCTGACGATCGAGGAGGCGGTCCGGCGCTGGGGCGAACCCAACGGCTATGTTCTCGGCCAGGAGGCGTCCGGTGCCTTCGTCGGTGGCCTCCGCTTCGGCGAAGGCACGCTGTTCACGCGTAATGCCGGCGATCGGAAAGTGTTCTGGCAGGGCCCGTCCGTCGGCTTCGACTTCGGCGGAGAAGGCGCTCGCACCATGATGCTGGTCTACAACCTGCCGGTCGTCGATGCGCTCTACCAGCGTTTCGTCGGCATTGACGGCTCGGTCTACTTTGTCGGCGGCTTCGGCTTCACTGCAATGGCAGCCGAGGGCGTGACGCTGGTGCCGATCCGGACCGGCGTCGGCTGGCGGCTCGGCGTCAATCTCGGCTATCTCAAGTTCACGCCGCAGGCGACCTGGAACCCGTTCTGACCGGGAGGGCTCGTTTTGCTGGCCATGGCGCTGTTGTCATGGCAGGGTTTCGTTCTTGGAATCGTTCCTGATCGGAGCCCGGTGAATTGATCGAAGCCGTCATGCTCGTCACGCTCGGCTTCCTGACAGCCATTCTGCTGGCGCTGGCGGCATTGCCGGCGCTTGCCCGACGGGCCGACCGCCTGGCTCGCAAGCGGGCAGAGGCGGCGTTCCCGCTCTCGCTGGCGGAGATCGCAGYCGATCGAGACCATCTGCGGGCGGAACTGGCGATGCAGGCGCGGGCTCTCGAGCAACGGGCGGAAAGCGGGTTCGCTGCAAGGGCTGGGGCGATGGAAGAGCTCGGCCGCCGCGACATGGCGATCGGGCGGCTCGAACGGGAGCTCGGTGCCCGCGAAGAACGCATCAGCGGGCTCGAGGGCGATCTGGCGGCCACGCGCACCGATCTCTCCGAAACCCGCGACGCGCTGGCCAGGGAAATCGCAGCGGCGGCGCTGGCCAGTGGTACGATCGAACAGCGGATCCATGATCTAGGTGCATTGGAGCACAGCCTGAACGAGGCCAGGCTTGCGTTACGTGGCACTGGCTCCGATCTCGATGCACGCACCGGAGAGCTGGCAGAATTGCGCGCGACGCTCGAGCAGACCCAGGCACTGCTTGCGGAGCGTGAGGCCGAGCTCGCGCAATCCCGCCAGGAAGGCGATGCTCATCGCGTTGCGCAGGTCGAAGGCCGCACGCGCATCATGGTGATCGAGGGAGAGCGCGGCGAGCTCGCAGCCCAATTGGCGGCGAGCCGGCGCGCCGTCGATCAGGCGACGGCCGCGCTCAAGGCGATGACGACCGATCGGGATAGCGAAAGACTGCGCGCCGACGCCCTGGCCGCACGCGCGGTACAAGCAGAGGCAGGCCTTGCGGCGGCGGATTCCGGAGCAGTTGAGGTGGCTGCGGAGGCTGGTCGTCTCGCGGCGCTCGCCCGCAAGGTCGAGGAGGAGCGCGACCAGCAGGTGCGGATGAAGCAGGAACTCGAAGCGGAGTTGGCGCAGGAGAAATCCATGAACGCGTCCAGAAAACAGCGGGCCGCCGAAGAGGTCGCGCAGGCCCAGAACGAGTTGCGGGCTCGGGATGCCCGGTTTGAAACCGAGCATGCGGAAGCGCAGACCCTGCACGGGGCACTGGCTCAGGTGCGAGCCGAGCTTGCGCGCACCAAGCAGGAACTGTCCCAGTTGCGACGCGAGGCGAAGCCCGTCGATGATCCGGCTGCGCGGAGCGACAATGCCGCCCTGCGGCAGGAGATCGTGCGGATCGCCGATCAGCTCCTGGCGCCGCCGACGAGCCGGGAAGCGGCGGAATAGCGCGCAATCCCGCGGAAAACCGTTTCCACCTTGGGCGCTTGATGCTTTAGGAAGGCGCGCAGGCTTTTCGCCGCGTCCAACAGCTCTGGCCTGAGACGGTGCCGTGACGGATAAGACACTCGATATTCTCTGCATCGGCGAGCCGCTGGGCGAGTTCAATGCGACCCGCGGCGAGGCCGGTTCGTTCCGCTTCGGACATGGCGGGGACACCTCGAATTGCGCGATCGCCGCGGCGCGGCAGGGTGCCAGCGTCGCCTATGCCGGCGCTTTGGGGGATGACAGCGCAGGCCGCTCCTTCCGTGAGCTCTGGGCCAGGGAAAACGTCGATGACAGCCATGTCACGACCCATCCGACCGCGCCGACCGGGCTCTATTTCGTCGATCACGGACCGAACGGGCACGTGTTCTCGTATCTGCGTGCGGGGTCGGCCGCGAGCCTCTGCGGACCGCGCGACCTGCCGCTCGACTTGGTTCGGTCGGCCAAGGTGGTGCAGGCATCGGGGATCAGCCAGGCGATTTCGGCAAGTGCCTGCGATGCGGTATTCGAGGCCTTTGCCGCGGCTCGTGCGAGCGGCGTCACCACGGCCTACGATACCAACCTGAGGCTGAAGCTCTGGCCGCTGACCCGGGCGCGAGCGATCATCCATGCGGCCTGCGCCATGGCCGATATCGTGCTGCCAGGCTTTGACGACGCGACCCAGTTGACCGGCCTGAGCGAGCCGGATGCGATCGCGGATTTCTATCTCGGCCTTGGCGCAAGGATTGTCGCGCTCACGCTGGGCCACGAGGGCTCGCTGGTTGCGACGCCGGAGCGGCGTCAGCGCTTCGTGCCGATCAAGGTCGACGCCATCGATGCGACCGGAGCCGGCGACTGCTATGACGGGGCCTTCCTCGCAGAATATGTGCGCACGGGCGATCCCTTTGTCGCTGCCGCCTACGCCAATGTCGCGGCGGCACTTTCCACGCTGGGTTATGGCGCAGTCGCGCCGCTGCCAAGGCGCGCCGATGTCGAGGCGCGGATGGCCGTTGAGGCAAGGGCTTGATTGAGATGGACGTTCCGATCCTGAGCCAGGCCGGCGATCTGCTCGCCGGCTATGACGTGCTCATCAGCGATGTCTGGGGCGTCGTGCATGACGGTGTCTGGGCCCTCGAACCCGCTTGCGATGCGTTGATCAAGTTCCGGCAGCGTGGCGGGGCAGTCGTGCTGCTCTCGAATGCGCCCGGTCCCTCGGAGCAGATTGCCGGCGTTCTCGACGACAAGCGCGTTCCGCGCGAGGCCTGGGATCGGCTGGTGACCTCCGGCGATGTGACCAAGGCGCTCATCGCAGCGAGCCCGACGCGGCAAATCTATCATATCGGCTGGCAGGCGGACCGGGCCGTGTTTGCGGGCCTCGATGTCAGTCTCGTCGACGAAGCGCAGGCGGAGCTCGTCGTTGCGACGGAGCTGAACGACTATCGGCGCGAGACACCAGAGGATTACCGTCCGCTGCTGACGCGCTTGGCGGCGCGCAAGCTTCCCTTCATTTGCGGCAATCCCGATCTCGTCGTGCATGTCGGCGAGGATCTGCTGCCCTGCGCCGGAGCGCTTGCGACGATTTACGAGGAACTTGGCGGTTCGGTCGCCTGGGCCGGCAAGCCGCATCGTCCGGCCTATGACCTGGCGCTTGCTGCGGCCCGGGAGGCTCGGGGCGGCCGAGCGATCGAAACCGACAAGGTTCTGGTGATCGGCGATGCGGTGCGGACCGATCTCGCTGGGGCTCGCATGATGGGCTTCGACAGCCTCTTCGTCGCCGGCGGCATCCATCGCGAAGAGACGATCCTGGATGGAGAGGTCGACCCGGCCGGTGTCACCCGCGTCCTGGCCGGGCAACCGGCCATGCCTGTCGCGGCCATGGCCGCGCTCGCCTGAGCGCGCTTCAGACCGGAGGCGCCCGCTGCGCCTTCAGCCAGGCTCCGATATCGGCGTAGAGCCCCTCGAAGGGGCGGAAGACGAAGCGGATCTTCGATCGGCCTGGCGGCACAGCGACCGCCCGGAACAGGACATTGGCGCGAAGCAACTGAGCTGGCTTGCCATCGACTTCGACCTGCCACCAGTGATGCCAGACATCATTGAGCACGACATAGCCGCCGCGCGGTGAATCCGCCTCGAGAGCGACTTCGGTGGTGCCGTAATCGACGATGCGGACCGAGCCGGGCTGAACCGGCCCGGCGGGCACGGGCGGCGGGGCCCTCTCCAGCAGGACCGTGGTTCTCGGGTCGAAACCTGCCGGCCATTGGCCGCTTGCCAGGATCGCGCCGAAATCGGCCCGCTCGGCCTTCTCGACAAGCAGCACGCGCGGCAAGGCGCGCGGGTTCTCGTAGACATAGGCATCACGCGTCCTGGCGATCTGAACGAGGTCGCCAGGCTTCAGGGTCTTGTCGATCTGTTCGACGGGGACGCCGGTCGCGATGAAACGCAGGCCGAGCATGTCGGCGAGCAGTGAGCGGTAACCCGGCATCAGCGGCGAGAACGTGCGTTGGTCCGGCAAGGCGACATGGTCGCCCGCGCCCGTGGCCTTGCTGTAGAGACCGAGCCTGAGGGGATTGTAGCCGAGCGTATTGTCGAGTTGATGGACGAGACTGGCGTTGGGCCAGTGGAAATCGATGCCCGCGAGCTCGATGCGGTCGCGGCGGTCCGGCGCGGCGGTGCGGGCCGTCTCACGCTTGAGCAGAGCAATCGTCTCGTTCGTGCTGTCGGCGCGCAGGACGTCATAATTCTGCGAGGGTAGGGCGGTGGATTCGCTCGGACCGTTGTTGACGGAGAGATCCACCGTCAGCGTCGCCGCCAGCAAGGCAGCGGCCGCCAGCGTTGCCCCTCTCAGCGCGAGCCCGCGTGCTGCAACCAACGCGCCCGTGCTCAAGAGGGCGCAGAGCAGCGCCGTGACGAGCGGGATCGTCGCGACACCGACACGTCCGACGGTCCAGGCGAGCCAGAGGGCAAGCCCAAGGGCGCCGGCCAGGAGCGCGGCCTCGACGAGCACCTGCCAGAGCCGCGTCCGTGGCGCCGTGTCGGTCATGACGAGATGGGTCAGATAGCCGCCGAGGATCGCAAGCAGCGCCCCCAGGATGAAGAGCGCGTCGGCAGGCCGCCGGTAGAAGCTCACGCCGGGCAGCGCCTCGAAGATCAGCCGGAAACCGGGTGTGTAGCGACCGAGTGCGTAGACCAGCACCAGCAGCGTTGCGATGGCGAGCGCGATGATCTCACGCCGCAGCAGCGCGCCACGCACCAGTCCGACGGTCAGGATCAGCAGCATCGGCAGGAAGCCGAGATAGAGCTCGCCCATGTTGCGGGCGAGATAGAGATCGAGCGGTCCGAACCGCTGTTCCCAGGCAGGACTCGGCGGCCCCCAGAAGTTCTCGAGCGGCCCTGCCGCGCCATAAAGATTGGCGATCAGCCCGGTGAGCAGGGATGCAGGGTGCAACGAACCCTTTCCGGCACCGATGAGATCGATGGCGGGACGGTTCGATTCCTGGGCCAGGAAGGCGGTGAGCAGGATCGGAACGGTCGCGACGAGGATGGCGCCGAGCGACCCGGCGAGGAGCGGGAGGATGCTTGCGCGCAAGGCCCGCAGCGGTCTGTCGGCCATGGCAATGGCGGCGATCACCAGCCCGGCCAGGACATAGACGCCGAGCAATGCGACCTGATCGCGGCCAAGCACCATGAAGCCGGCCACGATGCCCGCTGCCAAGCCGTAGATCAGCGAGCTGCGTTCAAGCGCACGCGACAGCAGCAATAGCGTTATGGCGAAGTAGCCGAGACTGAGCACCTGCCCGATATGTTGGATGCGCCAGGCTGCCGAGGCGCCGAAGGCGAAGGCGAGAGCTGCAACGACGGCACCGGCCGGATGCCAGTTGCGATCTCGAAACAGCAGCACAACCGCGAGGGCGCCCGCCAGCAAGGTGCCGAGCACTGCGCCGTCGCTCCAGCGAAAGCTCGGGGCCGGATTGAAGATCGCGATCAGCGCGAAGGGGGGTGAAAAGATCAGGGATTGCGGGTCGGCGACCTGCGGCGATCCGGCAAAGACATAGGGCGTCCAAAACGGAGAAAGGCCGCGGTTCAGCGCCGTCGCCAGGAATTGCAGCTGTGGGTGAAAATGCGCTTTTGCATCCCAGGGAATGGTGACGATTCCCGAAAGCCAGGGCCAGGACAGAGCCAGCCAGGCGCAGAATACGATGCAGAACACGCTGGCCAGCGGCCAGCGTGTCGAGGGAACCGGAGGGGGGGCGGTGCCGGGCTCGGACATCAGTGAGCTCTGCCCGAAGCTGCAGCCTCGATCAATCCGTCGGGGCGGCGCGAGCCATCAACGCGTCCATGTCGATGAAGTGACCGGCACGGTCCCGCTTGGAGGCGAGATAGCGGACGTTGTGGACGTTCGGCCGGCCGAGCACGCGCTGGGTTGCGGCGACCTCGAGGCCTGCAGCCTTGATCGCGCCGATCTTGAGCGGGTTGTTGGTCAAGGCGGTGACGCTCGTCACGCCAAGCTGCTTCAGCATCGTGGCGGCAAAATCGAAATGGCGCTGGTCGAGGTCGAAGCCGAGCACCTCGTCTGCGTCATAGGTATCCCAGCCCTGACTCTGCAGGCGGTAGGCGCGCATCTTGTTGGAGATGCCGTTGCCGCGGCCTTCCTGGTCCAGATAGAGCAGAATGCCACCCTCGTTCTCTGCCATCCACTGCACGGTCTCGCGCAGCTGGTCGCCGCAGTCGCATTTCAGCGAACCGAAGAGATCACCCGTCAGGCAAGCTGAATGCAGGCGCACGGGCACGGCCGTGTCGAGATTCGGCTTGCCGACGATGATCGCAACCTGATCGCGCAGGCCCTCGCCGCCGCGGAAGACGACGAACTCGGTCTCCGGCGCACCTTCCAGCGGCACCGGCGCCCGCCCAACGATCGCCAGCGATGCGACCTGTTCGCCCCGGTAGGCGTTGATCGCTTGAATGGTGACCTCGACCAGCGGCTCTCCGGCGATCTCGTCAGCTGCGACCGGAACATGGATCGTCGCTGGCAAAACCAGCGAAAGCCTGGCGAGCTCGATCGCGGCTTCGTCGAGCGAGCCGGCTGGCGCAACGGGCGCATCGACCTTGGCGTCGATCTTCAAGGCAAGGGTTTCGATCCGGGCAAGATCGAGCGTCGGCATCGCCAGGATGCCGGTCTCGCTCCGGCCCTTGGCTCCGAGCCTGCGCAAACGCGCTGCGCTGAGAATGAGGTGCGCTCGGCCGCGGGCAAGTTCGTCTAGACGCTGAGCCAGATCAGCGTCCGCGAGCTCCGCGGACAGAGCCAGAGCCAGATTGACGCCATCGCGCAAGAGCACCGGTCGGGCGGCGCGGAATTCGGCGATCGCACGATCGACCGTCACGAGGCTGGTTTCTTGCGAGCGGCCGAAGAGCGTACGCGACCTAGACATCGGCGACTTGGGCATCGAACTGTCCGTCAGATTGCACCGGCGAGCGGCGGAGGAATGTTTATTCTACGATCAGGAAATCGCTAGGGATGCGCGACTGACCCCGGTTTCGAAACGTTCCCGGGGGCAGACGGTTCCCGTTGCCAAAACCCTCACGTCGGCTGAACTTAGCAGCCATCCAATCTGTTGCCGCCAGCTGTATAGGAAGGTGAGATTGAACGCGAGATGAATGGGCGAAGGTAGCAGCATACCCAATCACAGGAAGCCATGGGAGAGCAGGGTGATCAGTCACGACGCCAAGGCCGCCAAATCGGGCATGGGAGAGATCTACAGCCCGGTCGCGCGGGGGTTCCACTGGCTGATCGTTGCGCTCGTCCTCGTGATGATCCCGCTTGGCCTGGCGATGACCTATCGCGGCAAGACGCTGGATATCTGGGATGCACTGACCAATTCTCTCTACAGCGCGCATAAGCTGATCGGCTTCACGCTGCTCTGGCTGATGGCCGGGCGACTGGCTTATCGCCTGCTGCATGGCGCCCCGTCCGACGAGCCGACCCTGCTGTGGTGGCACAAGGCCGGTTCGCATCTGGTGCATTGGCTGCTCTACGGCCTGCTGCTCATCGTGCCGATCCTGGGCTGGATCGGTGTGTCGCTCTTTCCAGCGCTGACGATCTTCGATCTGTTCGATCTACCGGCACTCGCTGCGCCGAACGAGGATATGGCGAAGAGGGTGCTCAATATCCACGGGTGGCTGGCGCTCGGCATGGCCCTGCTGATCGCAGCGCATATCGCAGCCGTGATCTATCACCGTYTCATCCGTAAAGACGGTGTGCTGCGGCGGATGTGGCCGGGATCGCGCTAGCCGACCCGCTTCAGACGGGCCGGGCCCAGAGGTCCTGATGGCCGACGAGCCCGGACACGGTCGCGCGCTTGGCCTCCAGCCAGTCTGCGACCGTGGCGGGGTCGACATGGCCGGTTTCGGTGACCGCCTCGGCGATGCCCTTGGTCAGGGCCTCCGCCAATTCGCGCTGGCTCTCGTCGATCAACCACGGACTTTCGCCGGTGGAAACCGCGAAGCCGGATTTGCGGAAAGCCTCGGCCATCGCCTCCGTAGCATCCGGTCCAGCGGCTGGACCAAAGCCTTTGTCGCTGTGCTGATGATGGTGGAAGGCCGCCAGGACCCTGGCGTCGGCGTCATGTTTCGGCTGCCACTGCTCGCGACCGTCATAGGTCAGCACCGTGTAAAGCGGGACGTTCTGGCTCACGAGTGCGGCGACGAAGCGTTCGAGCCATCGCTTCGAGGTGAGGTCGAACAGGGCTGCGGCGGTCACCAGATCGGGCTGCCAGCCCAGGACCCATTCGAGATCCTTGTTCAGGTCCGCCTTGCGGGTATCGACGGTGATCGTCTTGCCGCCCTTGCTCAGAACGAGCTCCTCGCCCTGCTCGCGGACGTCATCGGCCCAGGCCGCGAGGCGCTCGCGAGCGACGCCAAGCAGGCGCTCATCGAAATCGACGAGCGTCCAGTGCTGCCGGGCGGGTAGCGCGGAATAGGTACCGCGTAGGTTGGAGCCTGCGCCACAGCCGAGATCGACGATGGTGAGCGATGGACGGCTGGAGAAATGGGCGCCAACGGCTGCAAGCAATTGCGGGTTGCGTGCCGAGTGATCGGCCGGCTCGCGCAGGGCCAGCCAGTCTGGAGAAAAGCCGCTCATGCAAACACCTTTCGGCAGGTCTCGGCGACGATCGTCGCGGTGTCTTGCCAGCGAGGCAATGTCTCGGCCGCGGCCCAGGAGGCATCGGCGAGGCGCTTTCTGCCAGTCGGTTGAGCCAGAAGCTCCCTCAACGCCCTGGTCAATGCGCCGGCATCGCCGGGAGCAACCTTGATGGCGGCGGCATCCGGCACTGTTTCAGCTGCTGCGCCGCCGGTGGTGCACAGGATCGGCAGGCCTCGCGCCATCGCTTCGGTCAGCACCATGCCATATCCCTCGAAGAGGGAGGGCATCACGAAAGTGTCGGCCTTGTCATAAGCCTGCGCCAGCTCGGCCTCGCCGACGGCCCCCGCCAGCGTGATCCGGTCTTGAAGCCCGGAAGACGCGATCTGTGCCTTGAGCGCGAGCGTTGTCGCGGGTGCACGGTCGGCTGCGCCGATGATCGTGAGCCGCCAGGCAAGGCCCTGCAGCGGGCGCAAGGCCTCAACCAGGATGTCGTAGCCTTTGCGCGGGACGAGGGACCCGACCGCGAGCAGTTGCAGCGGCTCGTCCGGGCGCCCGCCGGCAGCACGCGGTGCCCGATCGACGCCGGGTTCCGCCACTGCGATGCGCCCGGCGGGGACTCCGAAATCGGAGACCAGAAGGCGCTTGGTCGCCGGACTCGTGACGATGATGGCGCTCGCATGACGCAGGGCGGCGGTTTCGCGCGCAATCAGCGCTCGGGCCTGCTCCGTTTCAAGTCCGGTTTCGAAGCCGAGGGGGTGGTGCACCAGCGCGACCACGCGACCGGCCAGGCCGGCTGCGATGTTTTCCGGAAAGGCTCCATAGGCCAATCCGTCGATCAGCAGGACGTGATCGGAAGGCTGTGACAGAAACAGCCGCCGGGTCTCGTCGAGAGCCTGCGGCGTCGGGTTTGGGAAGGAACCGGGGAGGGGGAGATGCCGCGCCGCGACGCCGTTCGCGCGCCATTCCCGCAGGAGGCGACGATCATAGCCGTAGCCGCCCGTAGGCAGGTCGATCTCGCCGGGGATCGCGAAGACGATCTCGCTCACGCGAGGGCGCCCTCATAGCTGGCGCGGGCGAGGTCGGTCTCATGTAAGGTGACGCGGATGCGGGACAGCCCGGCGCCGTCCTCGCCGAGGGCCCCCGACTTCGCGGCTCCAGCGATCGCGTCGAAGATGTATTTGCAGAGGAATTCGGTGGTGGTGAGCACGCCGGAAAACTGCGGCAGCGTATCGAGGTTCTGATAGTTCAACGGCTTCAGCGTCTTGTTCAGCACGTCGAGCGCGGCGCCGATATCGACCACGACATTCTGGCGCGTAAGCCGCTCGCGGAAGAAGGCGACATCGACCACGAAAGTTGCGCCGTGCATGTTCTGCGCCGGGCCGAAGAACGGATCGGGCAGCGAGTGGCCGATCATGATGCGGTCGCGGACTTCGACGGAAAACATTTGCAACTCCCTTGAGCCGGCGCGTCGGCAGGCTCCTGTCTTGGCCAACGCGCCTGTGTCAGGTCAATAGCGCAGCACTGCCGCAAGCCCGCGCCAATCTGCTGACAGCACGCCGGGAAGCTGCGCCGGAGCGTCGGCGAAGAGGATTTCCTGCGTGATCAGCCCGTCCAGACGTTCGTCGGCGAGGAGGGCCATCGCGGCCTGGGCGCGCCTGGCGTAGTCCCATCGGGAACGGCGCGAAGGTGAGACCTGCCCAACCTGCGAGGAGACGATCTGCAATCGCTTGGAATGGAAGGCGCCGCCGAGCGCGGCGGGCACAACGCCCTCGCCATACCAGCTCAGCTCGACGATGCGGGCCTCGAAACCGGCCGCTGCTATCGCCGTGGCAAGCCCTGGCGCCGAGGCGCTGGCATGGAAGACGAGATCGGCGTTCTCGGGGGCGGCGCCGGGCCGGGCGAAACCGAAGCCGAGCTGTTCCGCCAGCGTCGCGCGGCCGGGGTCGATATCGACCAGGGTCACATCGGCACCGGGCATCCGCGCCGCAATCCAGGCAACCAGCAGGCCGAGCACGCCGCCGCCGACGACGACGATGCGGTCGCCGGGACCTGATGCGGCATCCCAATGCGCGTTCAGCGCTGTTTCCATATTGGCGGCGAGCACCGCGCGGCGAGCAGGAACGGCATCGGGCACAACCGTTAGGCGTTCGCGCGGCGCCACGAAATGGCTCTGATGCGGATGGAGGCAGAACACCGTCTTGCCAATGATATCGGCCGGCCCGTCTTCAACCAGCCCGACGGCACAATAGCCATATCTGACCGGGAACGGGAACGCTCCTTCCTGGAAGGGCGCGCGCATGCGCTCGTGCTCGGACGGCGGCACGCGCCCCTCGAATACCAGGCGCTCGGTGCCACGGCTGATGCCGCTCCAGAGCGTGCGAACAAGGCAATCACCCGGTCCCACCGGGGGCACCGTAACGGTGTTCAGGGCGCATTCACGCGGCGCCACATACCAGAGGCCCATCGCCGTCGAACTTGCGCCGGCTGCGAATGCCGGCTTTAGCTCCTGCGCCATGTTGAGCAGACCCTCGCCTTGCACCATCGCATGACGGAAACCGCCATGAACCAGCGCCCCGCTCCGACCACGTTCCAGCCGGCGGCGCAAGAGGCAGGCGATGCGCTGCCGGGGCTGACCCCCGCCGGGCTGCAGACGATCGGCGTGCTGCGGGCCCGCCGACTGCTGGTTCTCGTGCTCAATCTCGTCACGCTCGCCGGCCTTCTCTTCGGGGTGTCGCGGGTGCTGGGAGCGGGCGGCTGGACGCTTGCCGATATGGTGATCTTCGTCGCCTTCCTGTTCGGCGCTCCCTGGACCGTGCTCGGCTTCTGGAATGCTGCAATCGGGCTCTGGCTGCTGCATGGGGTCGAGGACGGGCGCGAGCAGGTTGCGCCGTTCGCCGCTGACGGCGATGTCGCGACACCGTTGGCGGTTCGCACTGCAGTCTTGATGACCCTTCGCAACGAGGACCCCGCGCGGGCCTTCCGTCGCCTGCGCGTGGTCAAGCAAAGCCTTGACGCGACAGGGCAGGGCGGCTGGTACGACTATTTCGTGCTCTCCGACAGCAATGATCCTCGTGTCGCCGCTGCGGAGGAGGCGCTCGCCGAGGGGTGGGCGAGCGAGCTCGGCGAGAGCGGCCGGGTGACCTATCGCCGCCGGACCGACAATGCCGGCTTCAAGGCCGGCAATGTCCGTGAATTCTGCGAGCGCTGGGGCGATCGCTACGAGCTGATGCTGCCGCTCGACGCCGACAGCGTGATGTCGGGCGAGGCGATCGTCAGGCTGACCCGCATGATGCAGGCCCATCCGCGGCTCGGCATCCTGCAGAGCCTTGTCGTCGGCATGCCGAGCAGGTCGGCCTTCGCTCGGATCTTCCAATTCGGCATGCGTCACGGCATGCGCCCTTACACGATGGGCTCGGCCTGGTGGATCGGCGAGTGCGGGCCGTTCTGGGGGCACAACGCCATGGTGCGGATCGCGCCCTTCCGCGATGAATGCCATCTGCCCGTGCTRCCTGGCGGCCCGCCGCTGGGCGGGGCGGTGATGAGCCATGATCAGGTCGAGGCGACCCTGATGCGCCGCGCCGGCTATGAGGTGCGCGTGCTGCCGGAGGAGATGGGAAGCTGGGAGGAGAACCCCCCGACCATGCTCGAATTCGCCAAGCGCGATCTGCGCTGGTGCCTGGGCAACCTGCAATATCTCAAGCTGCTCGATCTGCCGGGCCTGAAGCCGATGAGCCGCTTCCAGCTCGTCTGGGCGATCCTGATGTTCCTCGGCCTGCCCGCCTGGACGCTGATGATCGCGTTACTGCCCTGGAAGGTGCTCGAGGATGGCAATATCGCCGGATACCCGGCGGGGCTCGCGGCTTTCCTCTACGTGATGTTCTTCACGATGTATCTCTCGCCCAAGCTGGCGGGCTTTGCCGATATCCTGCTGACCAGAGGAGGCACGAAGCGTTACGGCGGCACGGGCCGTTTCATCGCCTCGTCGCTGATCGAGATCGTCTTTGCCTTCCTGCAGGGAGCGGTCTCGACCTTTCGCACGACGCTGTTCATGATCGGCCTAGCCTTCGGGCGAGCGAAGATCGGCTGGAACGGCCAGTCGCGCGACGCACACGCGTTGTCCTTTGCGACGGCATTCGCAGGTTTGTGGCCGCATCTGCTTTTCGGGCTCTATATCTTCGTTACGCTCGCCATCTTGTCGCCAGCGGTGCTGCTCTGGTCGCTGCCGCTGACTGCCGGCTATGTGCTGGCGATTCCCTTTGCCATGCTGACCGCCGCACCGGCGCTGGGCGAATGGTTCGTCGCCCGCGGTCTCTGCGGTATCCCTGAGGATTTCGATGCTCCGGCCGAACTTGTCGCCATCCAGGCGGAGACGCACGCGTGACGGGGGTGACCTATCCCAAGGGTACGGCCAAGGCGATTGCGCGCTCGCTCAGGGTCTATCAYCGTGATCGCGAACGCCACGCGGCAATGGATGCGCTCTATGCAAGTTTCCTGAAGCCCGGCGATCTCGCTTTCGATATCGGAGCCMATGTCGGCGACCGGATTTCCTCCTTCCGTCGGCTCGGTGCGCGGGTTGTTGCGCTGGAGCCGCAACCCGGCCCGGCGCGCGCCATTCGCCTCATTCACGGTCGGGATCCGAATGTCACTCTGGTACAGGCCGCCTGCGGCGACCGGGCCGGTACTGTGACGCTCAGGATCAACAGTGCGAATCCGACCGTCTCGACCGTCTCCGAGCAGTTCGTCGGTGCCGCCCGCGGCGCCGAGGGCTGGGCAGACCAGGTCTGGGATCGCCAGATCACGGTGCCTTGCACGACGCTCGATGCTCTGATCTCGCGCTATGGCGAGCCCGCCTTCATCAAGATCGATGTCGAGGGTTTCGAGGCCAATGTCCTTGCCGGGCTCTCGCGGCGGGTGCCGGTGATCTCGTTCGAGTTCACCACGATCCAGCGCGATGTCGCTGAGGGCTGCCTCGCGCTGCTCGAGACTATGGGGCCGTACCGTTTCAACGTTGCACTCGGTGAAAGCCAGTTCCTTGAACTCTCCGAGGAGGCCAGCGCCGAAGCAATGGGCGGCTACCTGCGTGATTTGCCGCATTCGGCGAACTCTGGCGATGTCTACGCTATCCTGCAGGGCTGAGCAGCGGGCATCGTCGCATTGCTCAAACTGCCGGCCCCCCGCCGGACCAGCACCGCTGCCGCAAGGAGACGAGCCGGCCCGGATGCCTGCCCTTCGTCGCCGCCAGGACGCCGAGGACGGAGTGGACCAGCCCGATGAGGAGCATCAGGGCTCCGGCCAGCAGAAGTTGTATTTGCACGCGTTCCCCGATGGCGCGAGTCAGCCGTGAACCACTGCCTGTCATCGGTTGAAACGACCGCCTGCTGAGCCTCCGTCTCTGCAGGCGCATGCTTTCATCGGCTGCCCGCACGCCCTAAGAGGGAACCAGCCAGCTTGCATTCATCAGGCCTTCGCCATGCTGGCGTCGAAAGCCGTTTTCGAAGGATGGTCATGTTCAGCCTCGCCCGCCCAATCGCTCTCTCGCTCTCTCTCCTGCTTCTCGCCGCGCCGGTGCACGCTGCGGGCGATGTCGCTGTCGAGGTGAAGAACGAGTCGGAGCCGGTGCTTTGCGCCGAGAAGGACAACGTCACGATCAAGGCGATCTCGCCTGAAGTGCGGCGGTTCCAGATCGAGGCGGCACATCCGGCCTATATCGCCGGGCTGGTCCGCGATAACTGGGACGCAGACTGGACCGCCTGCGATATGACCGGCGACCCCGTCTTCACCGCGCCGACACCGCCGCGCCGGGTCACCTTCTACGAGAGCATCGATTATTGGCTCGTCGGTTACACCTTCCCGACCTTCTGGCGGCCGTCGGACACCACTTTCAAGGTTGGAGACCGGGTCGAGAAGGGCCTGCATCTCGTGCAGCTCTGGAAGCTCGGCAAGGACAAATCCTATGAAGTCCTCGTGGTCTACCCGCAGGACGGCTACTGGCGCGCCCGGCCGATGCCGCCGCAACATCTCGGCTTCTCCTCCTACGGCTCATCCTTCCTGTTCGGACCGATCGAACAGGATGGCGCACGGCCGGTGGTGAACATCAAGGAGATCGAGTTCGACCCGAAGACGACCTCCTTCAAGATGAACTTCAAGGATGGCTCGGCTGCGACGCTCAAGCTCGACAGTGTCGACGAGAACCGCATGGTGCTGGATGCCGTGCTCGACAAGCCGGTTACCGGCGGCAAGGCCTTTGTGGCGCTGCGGTCGATGTACGTCACCGAGTTCAACAACGACGTCGCCCGCATCGCCATACGCGAGCCCGGAGCCAAGGGCTGGCGCGAGGAACTGCTGATGCCCTTCAGCGGCGGCAAGGCGAGCGATATCTGGATGGGCCGCACGACCCACTCGCGTCACAATACCTCTTCGCCGGACATGGTCTTCCGCAATTTCTCCAGGGATCCGAACCCGCCGGCGGCGCCTGCCAAGAAATAGCAGCGCTCCCGAGTTCCCTCGCGATGTCCCCGGGCCCGCTGGTCATCCGGGATGACTTCGCGACGAGGAGGCTGATCTCCCATCGGAACGCAAAGCTCCTCTGTTGCGTTCTCACATGACGCAGGGCGTGCAGCCCGATAGGTTGGCACGCGTTTCGTTTGCCTGAGGATGCCATGCCGCGTTTTGCCGCCAATCTGTCGATGATGTTCAACGAGTGGGAGTTCCTCGACCGCTTCAAGGCGGCCGCGGAGGCTGGCTTCGAGGCCGTGGAGTTCCTGTTCCCCTATGAACACCCTGTCGAGCAGGTGAGCCTTGCGCTGGCGGGGGCTGAACTCGAGCAGGCGCTGTTCAATCTGCCGCCGGGCGACTGGGCCAAGGGCGAGCGCGGCATGGCCGCCATTCCGGGCCGGGAGGCGGAGTTCCGCGCCTCCGTCGAAACCGCGTTGACCTATGCGCATGCCACCGGGGTCAAGCGCCTGCACATGATGGCGGGACATGCCGATCCCGTGGATCCGGCCGCCCAGGCGGCCTATCGTGCTTCGCTCGCCTATGCCGCTGACAAGCTCGCCGAGCATGGCATCGATCTCCTGCTCGAGCCGATCAACGGCAAGGATATGCCGGGCTATTTTCTCAATGATTTCGATGTGGCCGCGGCTTATGTCCGCGAATCCGGGCGGCCTAATGTCAGGCTGCAGTTCGATATGTATCACTGCGAGCTGATCCACGGCGACGTTTCGGGCAAGCTCAAGGCGCTCTATCCGCTGGTCGGCCACGTCCAGATCGCCAGCGCCAATGGCCGCCATGAACCGGACGCGCTTGGCCCGGATTATCCGCGTCTGTTCGCTGAACTCGACGGTCTCGGCTATACTGGCTTTGTCGGCTGCGAGTACCGGCCAAGGGCCGGGACGCTCGAGGGGTTAGGCTGGTTCTCCGACTGGAAAAAGCAGGCCTGAGCGATGCGCGCCGAGCCCTTTGCCTACCCGGTCCTCGTTGCTGATATTGGTGGGACCAATTCCCGCCTTTCGCTCGTGCAGCACGCCGGTGCACGGCCTGAGCCGCTGGCGCGTATCCAGACCGGCAGTTATCCGACACCAGATGCAGCGCTGGCCTCAGTTCTGGCATCTCTCGATCCACGCCCTCGCTCGGCGGTTCTTGCGGTAGCAGGGCCGCTCGATGGACGTACTGCCCAGCTGACCAATGCCAATTGGTATTTCGACGGGCCTGGCATGGCCGCCGAGCTTGGGCTGGTGCAGGGGCTGCTGGTGAATGATTTCGAGGCGCTCGCCGCCTCGCTCGCTGTCTTGAAGCCGCAGGACATGGTCACCTTGGTGCCGGGGCAGCCCGAGGCGGAGGGAGTGCGTCTCGTGCTCGGACCCGGGACCGGCTTTGGTGCGGCAGCTCTGGTCAGCCGGAATGGCAGGGGCGCATTGATTCCGACCGAGGCCGGGCATATCGGCGTCGGGCCCGAGGATCAGGCGGAGGAGAAGATCTGGCCGGCGCTGGCGGCCGGTCTGCCGCGCGTCACGGTCGAGGCGCTCTTGAGCGGTGATGGTCTGGTGCGCCTGCATCGCGCCATCGCCAGCGAAACAGGCATGGAGGAGGCGCGGGTCAGCGCCGCTGATGTGACGACACTGGCGCTCGACGGCAACCCTGCCGCGCTGATGGCGGTCATCCGCTTCTGGCGCTTGCTGGCGCGTGTTGCCGGCGATCTCGCCCTTATCTTCAAGGCGACCGGTGGCGTCTATATCGCCGGCGGAATCGTGCCGCGCCTCCTGCCGCTCGCGGGGAATGCCGCGCTTCATGCCATGTTCAATGGCAAGCCGCCGATGGAGGAACTTGCGGCGCGCTTCGCCCTRCACGTCATCACGGCACCGGACGCTGCCGAGCAGGGGCTTGCAGCCATTGCGGAATCTCCGGCCCGCTTTGGTCTCGACGACAAAGCCCGATTGTGGTTTCCGTGAACGGCGGGTAGCAGCTACGCTTCGCGATCAGCGCAGAGCGCCGCATTCTCTCGTCAGGGCTTTTCCGCTCCTTGTCCCAGCTCTATGGCATCCAGGTTCTGCGCGCCTTCGCGGCATTCATGGTCGCCGTGCATCACGTCCAGCCGGACGCGCTTGCTTTGGCCCAGCGCTCGGGTGCGAGTTTCACGCCCTCCCATCTCGTGCCCTGGATGGCTGGCGTCGATATCTTCTTCGTCGTCTCCGGCTTCATCATGGTGCATGCGTCCGGCGAGCTCTTTGGTCGCAAGGATGCGCCTCGCCTGTTCCTGACGCGCCGGCTTGCCCGCATCGTGCCGCTCTACTGGGCGGCGACGACGCTGTTCCTGCTGGCGGGATTGCTGCTCCCCGGTGCGCTCAATTCGGCTGCGCCCGATCTCGGGCAGATTCTGGCATCCTATCTGTTCTGGCCGGCCGTCTCATCTGCCGGTCTCGTCCAGCCCGTCTACTCGCTCGGCTGGACACTGAACTACGAGATGCTGTTCTACGTGCTGTTCGGCGCAGCGCTCCTCCTGCCGCGGGCCGCAGTCGTCCTGGTGGTGACGCTGGCGCTCGCGGTGCTGGTTGCGACCGAGGCTCTGTCTGGCCCCCTGCCATTGCCATTCGGCTTCTGGGGGCAGCCGATCGTGCTGGAATTCGCCGCCGGGATGGGGTTGGCCCTGTTGAGGCGGCAGGGCTTTCGGCTCACGGGTGGGCCGCGCTGGCTCGTTGCTGCCCTGGGCGTCGCGATCCTGCTGCTGGCAGCCTGGCTTCCCGGGGCAGACACGCCCTGGATGTCCTTCCTGCTGCGGGGTTCGGCTGCCATGCTCCTGGTCGCGGCGGCGTCATCCGGCAGCGGCAATTCGGCGCCATCGGCCCTTGTTCGCGGCCTTGCCGGTCTCGGCGATGCTTCCTACGCGCTCTATCTCGTTCACCCATTTGCGATCCGGGCGCTTCGCGAAATCTTTGCACGTGTGGCTCCGGGCTGGCCCGGCCTCTATGTCCTGACGGCACTCAGCGCCTCGGTGATCGCTTCGGTGCTGATCTATCGCTGGTTCGAGCGACCGGCGACGCGCTGGCTCAGGAAGCGGCTTGAGGCCTAATCGCGCTGCCGTTTCAGGCGCATTCCCTTCAAAGACTGGCCGACGATGCCGCCGGCCTTACGCCTCTCCTCGCGCTTGGCGACAATCGCCGTGACATCCTTCGGCTGCGGAAAATAGCCCCGCTCCATGACTTCGAGCGTGTATTCCTCATAGGTCAGGCCGAGCTCCTCGGCCCGCTCCTGACGTCGCAAAGCGATAGCGGGCGGCTTCTTCCAGGCCTTGCGCGACGCAAAGCGCCAGTCGAAATAGCGTCCGATCTCGCCCTTGCCCCATTCCGGCTGGCGCTGGGCCGTGTCTTCGAGCGGCGGGCCGCCATTGTCGCCGATCCTGGCATTGCGGGCTCTGCGGGAAGGAGGGCGGGTCACGGCAGTCTATCCATTAAGAGATACGTTTTGTATCCTATAATGGATATTGCATTGCGCAAGGGGCCGTGACGCCGTGGCGGAGTGACAGGCCGGGCGTGCCAGTCTATCCCGACCGCTCGACAATCAACGGGTATCGAATGGCTCCTCTGCTCCACCTGCGCGACGTCGCCCTGACCTTTGGCGGCCAGCCCCTGCTCGAAAGCGCGGAGATCGCAGTATCGCCGGGCGAGCGGGTCTGCCTGGTCGGCCGAAACGGCTCGGGCAAGTCGACGCTGCTCAAGATCGCGGCCGGGCTGGTCGAGCCCGACAGCGCCGAGCGCTTCCTGCAGCCGGGGGCGACTGTCCGCTACCTGCCGCRGGAGCCGGATTTCACCGGCTACAGGACGTCGCTTGCTTATGTCGAGGCTGGCCTCGGCCCTGGCGACGATGCCTACCGCGCCCGTTATCTCGTCGAGGAGCTGGGCCTGACCGGAGATGAGGACCCGGCCACCATGTCGGGCGGCGAGTCTCGTCGTGCGGCGCTGGCGCGTGTGTTGGCGCCGGAGCCCGACATCCTGTTGCTCGACGAACCGACCAACCATCTCGACCTGCCGGTGATCGAGTGGCTTGAACAGGAGTTGAAGTCGCTGCGCTCCGCCATGGTCCTGATCAGCCACGACCGGCGCTTTCTGACCTCGCTTTCGCGCGCGACGATCTGGCTCGATCGCGGCCAGACGCGGCGCATGGATCGTGGTTTTGGCGAATTCGAGGCCTGGCGTGACGAGGTGCTGGCGCAGGAGGAACTCGACCGGCACAAGCTCGACCGCAAGATCGCGCGCGAGGAGGACTGGCTGCGCTACGGCGTCAGCGCACGTCGCACACGCAACCAGCGCCGCCTCGGCGATCTCCATGCGCTGCGCGACCAGCGCCGCACGGCGCGCGGTGCGGTCGGTTCGGTCCGGCTCGAGGCCAGCGAGGCCCAGATGTCGGGCAAGCTGGTGATCGAGGCGATCGACGTCGCCAAGGCCTATGACGACAATGTTGTGGTCAAGAATCTCTCGCTGCGCGTGGCGCGCGGAGACCGGATCGGCATCGTCGGACCGAATGGCGCTGGCAAGACCACGTTGATCAACCTGCTGACCGGAGCGCTGCAGCCGGATTCCGGCAAGATCAAGCTCGGCGTCTCACTCGAAATGGTGACGCTCGACCAACGCCGTGAAAGCCTCGACCCGGCGACGCCACTCGGCGATGCTCTGACTGGCGGCGGCTCCGACCAGGTCATGGTCGGCGGGCAGCCGCGCCATGTCATCAGCTACATGAAGGACTTCCTGTTCCAGCCGATCCAGCGCGGCACGCCGGTTGGAGCGCTCTCGGGGGGCGAGCGCGGGCGGCTGATGCTGGCACGGGCCCTGGCAAAGCCATCGAACCTGCTGGTCCTGGACGAGCCGACCAACGATCTCGATCTCGAAACGCTGGACCTGCTTCAGGAGTTGCTGGCGGACTACCAGGGGACGGTGTTGCTGGTCAGCCATGACCGCGACTTCATCGACCGTGTGGTTTCCGCGACGCTGATCTCGGATGGGGACGGAATCTGGACCGAGTTTGCGGGTGGCTATTCCGACATGCTCGCGCAGCGTGGCCGCGGCGTCGGCGCGAAGGCGCGTGCTGTGGCGGAGAAGGCCGTTGCTCCAGCCGCCAAACTGGCTGCTGCCGCGACGGTGGCATCCAGCAAGCGGAAGCTCTCCTTCAACGAGAAGCACGCACTGGAGACGCTGCCGAAGCGCATCGAGGCCCTTCAGGGGGAGGCCGCCAAGCTCAACACGGCTGTCTCCGGCGATCTTTACACGCGCGATCCCAAGCTCTTTGCCAAGGCAACGGCCCGGCTGGACGAGGTCACACGCGAGATCCACCAGGCCGAAGAGCGCTGGCTGGAGCTCGAGATGCTGCGTGAGGAGATCGGCTAGACCCAGGGTCCTCCGGCCTGTCTGTCGTGCGATCGGGCCGGCCATAGGATTTCGGTATCCGGGCAATCGCAAAAACGCATTTTTGGCCGGCCGCAAATCGTCCCAATGTCATCACCTCAAAGAAGATCACGAGGAAACAGCATGAGACTGAAGGGCAAGACCGCGCTGGTTACCGGCGCTGCGCAAGGGTTCGGCTTCGGCATCGCCGAAACCTTCGTGCGTGAGGGCGCGCGGGTGGCTGTACTCGATATCAATCGCGAGAAGGCGCAGGAGGCGGCAAAGGCGATCGGCCGCAAGGCATTTGCCGTCGCGTGCGATGTCGGCAAGGGAAAGAGCGTCGATGCGGCGGTCGCGAAGGTGATCACCCGGCTCGGCAGGCTGGATATCGTCGTCAACAATGCCGGCATCAGCCACCGTAACCAGCCAATGCTTGACGTCTCGGAAGCGGAGTTCGACCGCGTCTTCGACGTCAACGTGAAGTCGATCTACCTGATGGCCAAGGCGGTCGTGCCCCATTTCCGCGAGCATGGCGGCGGGGTGATCCTCAATATCGGATCGACTGCGGGCTTGCGTCCGCGCCCCGGGCTGACCTGGTACAACGGCTCCAAGGGGGCCGCGAACCTGCTCTCGAAGTCGATGGCCGTCGAACTCGCGCCTGACCGCATCCGTGTCAATGCGATCGCGCCTGTTGCCGGCGAGACGCCCCTGCTTGCGACCTTCATGGGGGAGGACACTCCCGAGAAGCGCAAGGCTTTCACCAGCACGATTCCCTGGGGCCGTTTCTCGACGCCGCAGGACATTGCCAACGCGGCGCTCTTCCTATGCTCCGACGAGTCGGAAATGGTGACGGGCAGCGTGCTTGCGGTGGATGGTGGCCGCTGCGTTTGAGCGGTTTCCTCTGCCAGACCTCTGAAGGGCGCCGCCATGCGGAGCCCTTTGTCATTGCGCCGCGGCTCTCTCCATGGAGAGCGGGGCGTCAAACCGGCTTGGCGTGAAGCGCAATTTCCTGACGCATCCTGACGGTGCCGTCGGGCTCGAAGCCACGTTGCTCGACGCTGATCGAAGGAGCCTTGGCATCGCCCTCGATCTTGATGAGATGCCAGCTCGCCATTTCGCCATGACCGAGCGGCCCGATCGAGRCCGAGGGCACGCCGACGATGGGGATATCGTGATCCGGCCCCGGCCGCCAGGCGAGTGAGAAGCGGTGGTTATGGCCGTGCAGGACGAGGTCGGCCCCCTTGCGTCTCAGCATCGACTCGAAAGCATCAGCATCGAGCAATTCGCGGGTGCGCCGCGCGCCGCCGAGATAGGGCGGATGATGGATGAGCACGACGCGGATCAACCCGGCCGCCTTGGCCCGGTCGAGGAGAATCTCCGCCTTGGCGATCTGCTCGCGCCCGACGCGGCCCGTCGCCATCAGAGGCAATGTCGGAATGCCGGTGTTCAACCCGATGAGCGCGACCGGCCCGCGCTCGCGATACCAGGGATACCCGATCGTGCCATCATCGCTGCTGGACCATGGGCCCAGCAGGGTCGCGAGTGGCTTTAGCGAGGAACGGGCATAGGCATCGTGATTGCCCGGCACGAAGCTGACATCGGTGCGCGCACCCAGCGTGTCGAGAAAGGTGACCGCGGTCTTGAATTCGTTGGGAAGGCCGATATGGGCGACATCGCCGGTGCAGGCGACATGATCCGGCGCCTGCGCGCGGATATCCGCGACGATCAGCGCCAGGATTTCCATGTCATGGGCGTGCCGGCGCTTGCGGCGCCAGTTGACATAGCCGGTCGCGCGCTTGCCGAGCAGCTGATGCAGTGAAAACTCGGCAAGCGGGCCGAGATGCGGGTCGGACAGGTGCGCGATCTTGAACACGCCCTGCGCTTGCCCTCAGAGCATGGCAGCCGTCAAGCGCATCCGCGCGTCGGCTCGCCTCAATCCGTTCCCGAACGCGATCAGGTTCGAGCCCAAGGACTCAGTTGAACGAGTCGGTGAGTTCCGAAACGATGCGCGGGTCGGTGAGGGTGAGGGCGGGCTTCCAGACGAAAGCGCGCTTGGCCCGGAGGCGAGCGGTGATGAAAGCGAGAAGCATTGTGGTAACCCCAGCGGTGATGGCGGTGGTTTCTACCTGCTTTGCGGCGCGTTTGTGACGTAACGGCAGTACAAACGGTGGTCTGTTATGCGTTATTTGCATAGGCAAATACGCGGCAGATGAGAGGAGCGCGAGGCGTGTCGCATGGGCCCGACCCCAAAACTGGCGGCGGAACAGGGCATGCCCGCGAGCCGCGCCCCATCTCGAGGCCCGTTCGCCGGCTGCTGCATCTGTATTTCTGGCTGACACGCGGCATGACGCTGGGCGTGCGCGCGGCAGTGCTCAGGGATGAGCGCGAGGTCCTGCTGGTGCGCCATACCTACACGCCGGGGTGGCATCTGCCGGGCGGCGGGGTGGAGACCGGCGAGACTTTGCGAGACGCGCTCGACAAGGAACTGCGTGAAGAGACGCTCGTCAGGCTGACCGGGCCGCCGCAACTTCATGGCGTCTTCTTCAACCGAACGGTGTCGCGCCGCGATCATGTCGCGATCTTCGTGGTACGGGAGTTTGTTGTGGACGGTATCAGGCAACCGGATCGCGAAATTGCCGAGGCCCGTTTCTTTCCGCTCGACGCGTTGCCGGACACCACCACAGCGGGAACCCGCCGCAGGCTCGACGAGATATTCGGCAGGCGTCAGCTTACTGCCGATTGGTGAGATCGGTTTCTGCGGGAGAGTGTGCGTGCTTAGGCTCGCCTCTCGCCAACCATGATCTCAACGCAAACAGTCCACGGCGTCGCCGATCCTCTCATCCGCCAGCGCTTCGCCCTGCCATCAGCGCTCGCGAAGCGAGACACGAAACAGCTCGTCATTTCCAACATGGACGCCCGCCCGTGCCTCTGCTACAGGCGATTCATGGCTGACCGGCAAGACCTCTCCATCCTGCGACGACCGGCGCGCTGAGCGCGCCCTTCCGCTCGGCTGCTTCACGGCGCCTGAGCTTCTTGCCCCGCTGCCCGTTCGCAGGTTTGCCGACGCCATGACTTCGCTTCCCCTGACCATTCGCCACGAACTCCCCGCCGATCATGCTGCCATCGAGCGCCTGCACGAGCGCGCCTTCGGTCCCGGCCGTTTTGCCCGCACGGCATTTCGCCTGCGCGAGGGCGTGCCGCAGGACCCGGCGCTATCCTTCGCCTCGCATGTCGGAACCTTCCTGGTCGGTTCGGTGCGGGTGACCCGCGTCTCGGCGGGTGGGCAGCCGGCGCTGATGCTGGGGCCGCTTACCGTGGATCCTGCCTTCGAGGGACGCGGTATCGGCGCTGCCCTGATGAACGCTTCGATCGAAGCCTCGCGGGCGGCCGGACACGACCTCATCATGCTGGTGGGGGATGCACCCTATTATGCCCGCTTCGGTTTCAAGCCGATCCCCCCGGGCCAGCTGACCTTGCCGGGACCGGCCAATCCCGCCCGCTTCCTCGCTCTCGAACTGGTCGAGGGCGTGCTGGCCAGGCGCAGCGGGGCGGTCATGGCGTTGCGTCCGGGCTCCGCCTGAAGCGCCGGCCGGTCTCGCCGAGCCAGCCGGCCACCAGAGCGCCAAACAGCAGCGCGAGGCCGATCAGCCCGATGAACACAGGCGAAATCGAAACGCCGCGCACGATGCCGGAATCGCTGATGCGCAGGCCGATCCAGTCCGCACCAGCGAACTGACTGCCCGAACGGACCGGAACGATGCGCGGCACGGACACGCTCGAGCCGCTGTCCTGGCCGATCCGGCGGGAGGAGCCGCCCGTCGCCTCGGCAAGCTGCTGAAGCTTCGCCGGGTCGCTGACGACCTCCATGAGTTCGCGCGGGTTCTCCGGGCCGACACTGGCAAAGGCCGTCAGATTATCCCCTGAGATGCGGTGCAGGCCGAATTCGGTGGTCGGGACGCGGGCGCTGAAGATGCCGGGCCGTCCGGCTTCCAGCTGAACCGTGCGCGACGTGCCATTGGGGTCGGTGACGACAATCGGGGAGGGGGCGTCGCCGAGCGTCTGGCGCTCGATCTCGATGGTGCGGCCGCGGGCGGTTGCGCGGAGCGCCTCTTCCTCGAGTTCGGGTTCCTTCATCAGCCAGTGGCCGAGGCGGCGCAGCAGGTCGAGATGCGGGCCGCCATCGCGGAAGCCTCGAGCCCAGAGCCAGGCATGATCGGAGAGGAAAAGCGCAACGCGCCCCTTCTGCTCACGGCTGAGCATGAGCAACGGTCTGTCACCCGGCCCGGTCATGATGGTCGAGCCTGTGCGGGCGCGGGCGCCGACCATGCGCAGCCACTCGCCCCAGCGCGGCGGCTCGACCTCCGAACCGGGGAGGTCGCGGGTGACCGGGTGGCGGCGGCCGGGTTCGCTGACGCGGGCGCGATAGGCCTCGTCGATGACGGTGCCATCGGGCAGGGCGGGCAGGATCTGTCCGAGCGGGGTCCGTGCCAGCGACTGCGAGCCGGAATACTCCGGACCGGCTGCGACCAGCAGGGCGCCACCCTCGCGCACATAGCGGACGATGTTGTCGAAGTAGAGCAGCGGCAGGATCGACTGGTTGGCGTAGCGGTCGAAGATGATCAGGTCGAATTCCTTGATCTTGACCTGGAACAGCTCGCGCGTTGGAAAGGCGATCAGCGAAAGCTCGTTGATCGGCGTGCCGTCCTGCTTCTCCGGCGGGCGTAGGATCGTGAAATGGACGAGGTCGACATTGGCGTCGGCCTTGAGCAGGTTGCGCCAGGTCCGTTCGCCGGGATGCGGCTCTCCGGAGACCAGCAGCACGCGCAGCTTGTCGCGCACGCCCTCGATCGTGATGACGGCGCGATTATTGGCAAGCGTGAGCTCGTTATCGAGCGGCGCCGCCTCGATCTCGACGACATTGGGCCCGCCGCGGTCGATCCGAACCGGCACCTGCACGATCTGACCCGAGGTGACCTCGCGGCGAGCGACGATCTCGCCGTCGCGGCGGATCGTCAGCCCGGCGCGGCCGGGGCCGCCCTTGTCGACGACGCGCAGGCGAATGACCTGATCCTTGCCGACGATGCCGAAGCGCGGCGCATCGACAAGTACGATCCGGCGGTCGATCTCGGCGTTTCGGCCGGTCGTGAGAATGTGCAGCGGTGCCTTGAGACCCAGGGCCTCGGCATTGGGAGGAGCGTCATGAGCGAGGCCGTCGGTGATGACGATGGCGCCGGCGACGCGCTCCGATGGGACATCCGCGATGCTTGCGGCCAACGCCTCGAAGAGACGGGTCCCGTCYCCCGAGCCCTGCATGTCGGTGACGTCGACGATGCGTGGCTCGACGCCCGGAACGCCGCGCAATTGCCGTTCGACATCGGCCAGGGTGGCTTCGGTCTGCGCGGTCCGGTCGGCGAGGCGGTTCGAGCCGGAGCGATCGACCACCACCGAGACGACGTCCTTGACCGGTTCTCTGTCCTCGAAGACGAGTGACGGGTCGGCCAGCGTGAGCGTCAGCACGATCAGCGCGAGCGCGCGCAGGATGGCGCTGCGGCCGGCGAGGACGAGCGCGGCGCCGGCAGCGAGAGCAGCCAGCAACGCGAGCCCGATCAGCAGTGGCAGAGGCACGAGCGGGGCGAAGGAGAGGCTCCACATGGTCTATTGCCCCAGACGCTCGAGCAGGGCCGGCACATGGACCTGGTCGGCCTTGTAGTTGCCGGTGAGCGCGTACATCACGAGATTGACGCCGGCGCGGAGCGCCATTTCGCGCTGGCGGGGATCGGAGCCGGACACCGGTACCAGCCCTTCGCCGCGGCGATTTACGGCCCAGGCTGAGGCAAGATCGTTCGAGGTGATGACGATCGGCGAGACGCTGTCGCCGGCCCGCGCCGGCCGACGCCCGTCTTCGCCGGCGGGCGGCAGGATCTCGACCCAGGTCGTGCCGGTGTCATAGCGACCGACGAAACCGTCGAGGATGTAGAAGGTCTTGGTCAGCACGTGGTCGCGCGGGATCGGTTCGAGCTCGGGAATGTCCAGCGTCTGCAGCATCCGCTTGAGCTGATCGCCCTCGGGCGTGCTGCCCCCATCCGGGCGGGCGCTCATGGCATCGCGCGTATCGAAGATCACGAGCCCGCCGCCCTTCATATAGGCTTCGAGCTTGCGCAGGGTTTCGGGCGCCGGAATCGGGCGCCCGGCGACCACCGGCCAGTAGAGGATCGGGAAGAAGGCGAGCTCGTCGCGGGCTGGGTCGAGGCCGACCGCTTCGCCGGGTTCGAGTGCCGTGCGTGCGCCGAGCACGATATTGAGGCCTGCAAGCCCCGCCTTCGACATGTCATCGACCGCCTTGTCGCCGGTCAGGACATAGGCGAGGCGGGTGACCGCACCTGCGGCGAAAAGTTCGCGCGGGATCGGCGGGCGGGTGTCCTCCGGTGCCGCCGGGACAGGTTGGGCCAGGGCCGGCGCGGCCGAAAGGGCGGCGGCCAGCGCCAGCCCAAGCAGGAGCGCGGCGGCAGCAGCCTTGCCAGCGCGCGTCACGCGCAGTCGACCGCCGAGCCAGAGCGTCGCCAGCGTGTCGAGATCGAGCGCGTGCAGCGTGTCGGCGGGAGCCAAGGCATTGACCGCGAGCGAACCGTCGGCCGGGCCGTAGATGCCGGGGGGGTGGGCCAGGGTGGCACGTCCGGTGAAGGTCCGCGGTACCGGTTGAGCCGTAGCCGGTGGTGCGCGGAAGGAGCCCTTGCCGTCCAGCACGCGGGTCGGCGAGAGCGTCTCGACCTTGGCATCCTCGGCCTGGGCCTCGGCCGGGCCCGTTCCGGCCAGCGCCACCACCTTGCGCAGCATCTCGACGAAGAGGCCCGACAGCGGCAGGTTCGACCAGGTGGTGTCGGCGGTGACATGCATCATGGCGATCACGCCATCGCCGCGGCGTTCGCCGGTGACCACAGGCGTGCCGTCTTCGAGCGCAGCCCAGGTCTTGCGTGCAAGATCCGCATCGGGCTCGGCCAGAATCTGGCGATTGACGCGGACGTCGTCGCTGATCTGCGTGCCGAAGAACGGACTCTCGCGGGTGAAGGGGGCGAGCTTGCGCGGAGTGTCCCATGAGAGGCCGCCGCCGAGCGTGCGCCCTCCGCGGCGCAGCCGCACGGGTGTCAGCTCGTCGGAGGCGGTGGCGAGGCGCACGCCGGCAAAGCGCAAGAGAACACCGCCTCGCTCGACGAAACTGCTGATCTTCGTCGCCGTCTCCGGGTCGAGGGCGCCGATATCCGCGAGAACGAGGACCGAGAGGTTTTGCGCGAGCAACTCGCCGACGGGGTCGTTCGAGCCGGGGCGCGGTTCGCGGATCTCTGCGAAGGGCGAGAGGGCGCGCGAGACGTAATAGGTTGGAGACAGCAAGGGCTGCGCCGTATCGGTGGTCGTTCCGGACACGATACCGACGCGGCGCCGTTTGGCGCGGTCGTCGAGCAGCGCCACTGCACCCGCGCTTGGTTCGCCCACGACCTCAAGCCGCGAAACGGCATTGCGCACCTCGATCGGAAGGGTGAGCCGGGCCACCGTCTGCGTTTCCGTTGGGCCAAAGCCGAATGGAGCATCCCCCAGTGGCAGGCCCTTCAGATCGAGTGCGCGAACCTGGCCGCTCGCGGGGGCGCTGGTGGCTGGCCGAAGCACCTTGACCGTCAGCGCGCCGGAGAGGTTCTCTGCTGCCGTCAGCGCGAGCTGGTCGGCGGGGATGGCGTGGATGGAAAGCCGACGTGCATCGGCTTCCTGCTTCAGGCGCGCCAGGAAGGCGCCTTCGTCGGTCAGGCCGAGCCCGTCGGAGACCCAGACGATTTCGGCGTCAGGCGTGGCGCGGAGAAAGGCCTCGATCCGGGGCAATTGAGTGGTGCGGTCGGGCGCGTGCGGCTGCAAGGCCAACGCACGCAGCTTGTCGAGCGCCGCGCGCGGCTCCGACAGCGTGACCTCGCCCGGCGTTTCCGCGAGCCCGACGATCGCCACCGCACGTCCCTCGCGGCCTGCAGCATTGACCCGCGACTCCGCCAGCGCCACACGCTCGGGCCAGTCGGTCGCCGCGCCGAAGCCGTTGTCGATCAGGAGCAGCACGGGCCCGCGCGTGGGCGCCGTTGCGACCGGTGGGTTCCAGACCGGGYCGGCAACGGCGATGATGGCGAGTGCCGCAATGGCCATCCGCAATGCCAACAACCACCAAGGTGTATGCGCCGGCATTTCACGCTTGGCGATCAGGTCGGCCATGATCTTGAGCGGTGGGAAATCGATGCGGCGCGGGCGTGGCGGCGTTACCCGCAGGATCAGCCAAAGCGCTGGCAGCAGCGCAAGCGCGGTCAGCGCGAGCGGGGCGGAGAAGGCGATGGGCAGCTGCGTCAGCATCGTTGGCGCCCTCCTAGCGGCCCTGGCCGCCGCGCGACGCGGCGATCAGGCTCGCAATCCGGAGTACGCCTTCGCTGGCGGGCCGGTCGGTCCGATGCAGGGTCAGCGTCCAGCCCGCCTTGCGGCAAGCCTCCCGAATGATCTCGCGATGGGCYTCGAGGCGCCGGCGATATTCCTCTCCCCAGGCCCCGGCATCGCCGACGCGCAGAGTGAGGCCGTCTTCGAGGTCGAAGAGCTCGGCCTGGCCGCTGAAGGGGAACGTTTCTTCGATCGGATCGGCGATCAGCAGGATATGGCCGCGCGCGCCGCTGCTCGCCATGGTCGCGATGCGCTTGGCCAGGGACTGCGCCGGCGAAAGTCCGTCGGTGATGATGATGGCGTCGGCCCGGCGTGGAAGCGGCGCGTCCGGCGGCAAATCGGCGGTCTCGCCCTTGCGGTCGATCACGAGCGCTTGTGCCAAGGTCTCGACGATACGTCGCGAGGCGAGCGCCCGCGTCAGGCCG
This sequence comes from Allobosea sp. 01N443, assembly GCF_056399325.1. Classification (NCBI taxonomy): domain Bacteria; kingdom Pseudomonadati; phylum Pseudomonadota; class Alphaproteobacteria; order Hyphomicrobiales; family Alloboseaceae; genus Allobosea; species Allobosea sp. 01N443. Next base: position 27,001 of record NZ_JBFTRC010000013.1, on the reverse strand, counting down.
AGATGCCCGACCCGCTCGCCGCCTTCGACCAGGGTTTCGGCCAGGGCGAAGCCGGCCACAAGCGCGCGGTCGACCTTGGAGGCCATGGCGAGCGACGAGGAAAAGCCCATCGAGGCCGAGCGGTCGATCCAGAGCCAGATCGCATGCGAGGCCTCCCATTCGCGCTCGCGGACGAAGAGATGGCCGTCGCGCGCCGAGCGGCGCCAGTCGATGCGTGACGCGGCCTCACCGGTCACCAGAGGGCGGTACTGCCAGAATGTCTCGCCGGGGCCGGCGCGCCTGCGGCCGTGGATGCCATGCACGCTGGCCGAGACGCGCCGGGCCTCGAGGATCAGGCGCGGCAGGCGCGCCGCGAGATCGAGGGAAGCCTTCAGGACCGGCGGGGCCGGCTGGCGTTCGGATGGGCCGAGGACGCGCGTGCGCAGCATCACTGAAGTCCCTATCCCAATCGTTCCACGAGCCTCGCGATGACGCTCTCCACCGTCTCGCCATCGGCGCGTGCAGCGAAGGTGAGCGCAATACGGTGCTTGAGTACGGGGGTGGCGAGCGCGACGACGTCATCCACGGACGGTGCGAGCCGGCCTTCGACGAGCGCGCGGGCGCGGGCGGCAAGCGTCAGGGCCTGGCTGGCGCGCGGGCCGGGGCCCCAGGCAAGCTTGCTGGTCAGCGCCGGATCGCCATCGCCGGGGCGAGCCGAGCGCACCAGATCGAGAATCGCATCGACGACGTTCTCGCCAACCGGCAGGCGACGTACGAGGCGCTGTGTCGACATCAGCGTCTCTGCCGTCATTGCCTGGACCGGCTTGTGCTCGGTGGCACCGGTGGTCTCGAGCAAGATGCGCCGCTCGGCCTCGCGGTCGGGGTAGCCGACGTCGATCTCGAGCAGGAAGCGGTCGAGCTGGGCTTCCGGCAGCGGATAGGTGCCTTCCTGCTCGATCGGGTTCTGGGTTGCCAGCACGTGGAAGGGCGCAGGCAGGTCGTAGCGTTCACCGGCGACGGTGACGTGATGCTCCTGCATCGCCTGCAGCAGCGCCGACTGCGTACGCGGGCTGGCGCGGTTGATCTCGTCGGCCATCAGCAGCTGGGCAAAGACCGGCCCCTTGATGAAGCGGAAATGGCGCTTGCCGTCGACGCTCTCGTCGAGCACCTCGGAGCCGAGAATGTCGGAGGGCATCAGGTCCGGCGTGAATTGCACGCGTCTCGCGCTCAGGCCGAGGACCGTACCCATCGCCTCGACCAGCTTGGTCTTGGCAAGGCCGGGCACGCCGACGAGCAGACCGTGGCCACCGGCGAGCAAGGTGATCAGCGAAAGGTCGACCACCTCCTGCTGCCCGAAAATGACCTGGCCGATCTCGCGGCGGGCGGCGCCGATGGCGCCGAGCGCAGCTTCGGCCGCTTCGACGATCCCGGTATCGAGATTGACGGGCTGACCGGCCTCGCTCTTGCCATCCGTCGCACGGACTTGCGCCACCATGTCGATCTCCTTCGCCCTCGTCGTCGCGCCTTGCGCTGCTTCACGCCCCGCAAGCTTCCCGAACCGATGACTGTGGACGGGCTATCCAACCGGCTCAAGGGGCTACAGGCTCTGGTGCACAGAACTCGGCTTCACGATTATGTAGAGTTCAAGGCGAAACGGGTCATGCAACCAATATGCCGCGGGCGGCGATTTAAGGTAGTTCGATGAACCATTCAACGCAGGCGATGGAGCGATTGCTGGTCGCGCTGAAGGACAGTCGCACGCGAGCCTTGCCGCCCGTCGAACGCTGGAATCCACCCTATTGCGGCGATATCGACATGCGGATTGCGGGGGATGGCACGTGGTTTTATCTCGGAACTCCCATCGGCAGGCCGTCGCTGGTCAAGCTCTTCTCCTCCGTCCTGCGTCGCGACGGCCGCGATTATTTCCTGGTGACACCGGTCGAAAAGGTCGGGATCAAGGTCGACGACGCGCCGTTCCAGGCGGTCGAGATGACGGTCGAGGGGACAGGCGACGAGCGCGCCATCGCGTTCCGGACACTGGTTGACGATATCGTGAGCGTGGGCCCGGAGCATGCGATCCGCTTCGTCCGGGACACGCATGACGGGCTCAAGCCCTATGTCCATATTCGCCGGGATCTCTGGGCGAGGGTTACGCGGGCCCTGACCTATGACCTTCTGGCCCTTGGCGAGATCAGGCCGGTCGATGGCGTCGGCATGTTCGGGCTGGCCGTCGCCGGTGCATTCTATCCGGCCGTGCCATCCAGCGAAATCGAAGGACTCTGATGCAGGCTCTGAAGCTGACGGCGGCAGAGATCGTCGCCCTTGCCGGGGCGCGGCTGCGCCACGAACCGCCGGACCTCGGCGACCTGATCAGCAGGCCGCGCGGCGACCATGATCTCCAGCCGGAAGCGATCGAGCCGCCGGACGAGGCGGCCGCGATCCAGGCCGCGGTGCTGATCCCGATCGTGCTGCGCGAGGACGGGCCGACCGTATTGCTGACCCGGCGCGCAGCGGCGTTGCGCAGCCATTCCGCCCAGGTCGCCTTCCCCGGCGGACGCGTCGATGCCGTCGATGGCTCGCCGGTGGTCACGGCGCTGCGCGAGACGGAGGAGGAGATCGGTCTCGCCCGCGAACATGTGCGCGTCGTCGGCTTTCTCGACGCCTATCTCACCGGCACCGGCTACAGGGTCGTGCCTGTCGTGGGGCTGATCGCGCCGCCATTCGCGCTGACGATCAATCCGCACGAGGTCGACGAGGCCTTTGAGACGCCGCTCGCCTTCCTGATGGATCCCGCCAATCATCGCCGCGAAGGCCGGGAATGGAAGGGGCGCTATCGTACCTACTATGCGATGCCCTTCGGAGATCACTATATCTGGGGTGCAACCGCCGGCATGATCCGTAACCTTTACGAGCGACTCTCCGGCTAGTCTGATTGGATGGCGCGCCCATGCTGCGTTCGGTGACCGAAGAGGTTCTGCTCTTCGTCCTGCCCTTTTGTATCTTCGCAAGCTATCTGATCGTCAGGCGGCGGAACCCCTTCGACGTCGAACACTGGGACGGGCACGTGTTCTGGCTGTCGGTCGTGGGGCTCGTGATCTCGATCGGCTTCGTCGCCTATACCGGTTGGATCGCTCCGCGCAGCCAGGGCGCTTATGTGCCGCCTCATATGGAGAACGGGCAGCTCGTCCCTGGCCAGTTCAGATGAACGAAGCGCAGCGAGTTCGGGTCGAGCGCTTTCTTCAGCGGCCGGGGGTGACGGAGGTGCTGGCTGCGTTCAATGGCGGGGGCGAGGAAACGCGCGTCATTGGCGGGGCTGTCCGCGACCTGCTGCTCGGAGAGCCGGTCGGCGATGTCGATCTGGCGACGACGGCATTACCGGAGGAGACGATCCGGCGCGCAGCGGCGGCGGGTTTCAAATCGGTTCCCACGGGAATCGAGCATGGCACGGTGACCATCGTCGCCCATGGCGTTCCCTTCGAGACCACGACGCTGCGTCGCGATGTCGAGACCGATGGTCGCCGCGCGAAGGTGGTCTTTGGGCGCGATTTCGCAGAGGACGCGATCAGGCGGGATTTTACGGTCAACGCGCTTGGGCTCGGGCGCGACGGCACCGTTCACGACTATTGCGACGGACTTGTCGACCTTGCGGCGCGTCGTATCCGCTTCATCGGCGATGCGAACCTGCGCATCCGCGAGGACTATCTGCGCATCCTGCGCTTCTTCCGGTTTCACGCGCGCTATGGCGAAGGAGCACTGGACGCGACGGGACTGGCGGCCTGCGCGGCCGGCCGGGCCGGGCTCGACGGGCTTTCGCGTGAGCGGGTGCGCGCCGAGTTGCTGAAGCTGCTCGTTGCGCCGCGCGCGGCCGACGCATTGTCGGCGATGATGGGAGCGGGGCTTCTTGTACCGGTGATCGGCGGCGTGCCCCGGCTTTCGCGCTTCGCGGCGATTGCGGCAGGCGAGCCCGCGGGAACAGTCTATCCGGCTTTCCGGCTCGCAGCGCTGGCGGTTGGCGTGCGCGAGGATGCGCTGCGCCTGCGGGACGGGTTGCGGCTGTCGAACGAACAATTCGACAGGATCGAGCGTATCGCGCTCGCCCTTGAGGGGCTCTCGGGGCGTGCGACGGATTGTTCGATCGCCCTGCTGCGGCACCTGGCGCATCGCGTCGGCGCGGATGCGGTCGCCGGCAGCCTCGTTCTGCTCACGGCCAACGAGAGTTCTCCGGGGCGCTCCAAGGTGCAGGCTGCAATTGCCGAACTCGGGCAAACGCCGCCCTTCCTCCTCAGTGGTCGCGATGTGCTCAAACGCGGTGTCGCCGCCGGTCCGGATGTCGGGCGCGTGCTCGATCAGGCAAGGCGCGACTGGATCGAAGCGGGATGTCCCGGCGAGCGGACCCAGCAGTTTGCCTTTGTCGAAAGCGCAATCGCGCAACGCGAGCGCTGAGAGCGCTCAGGGCCAGCGTACGGTTGGCGGCAGCGAGGAGAGGATCGAGGCGACATTGCCGCCGGTCTTGAGGCCGAAGATCGTGCCCCGGTCATGGAGCAGGTTGAACTCGACATAGCGACCGCGCCTGACCTGCTGTTCGTAACGCTCGGCCTCGGTCCAGGGCGTGCCGATATTGGCGCGCATGATCCGCGGATAGATGTCGAGGAAGGCCTTGCCGACCGCCTGGGTGAAGGCGAGATCGGCCTCAGGCTCGCCGGACCAGACATAGTCGTAGAAGATGCCGCCGATGCCGCGTGGCTCACCGCGGTGCTTCAGGAAGAAATACTCGTCGCACCATTGCTTGAAGCGGGGATAGTCGGCGACTGGGGCGAAGCTTTCGCAGGGCGCGCGCATCGCGGCGTGGAAGGCGATGGCGTCGGCGTCCTCCTGCGTGCGCCGATTGTCCAGCACGGGGGTCAGATCGGCTCCGCCACCGAACCACGGTTTCGTCGTCACCACGAAGCRCGTGTTCATATGCACTGTCGGAGCATGCGGATTCCAGGGATGGGCGATCAGCGAGATGCCCGTGGCATGGAAGCGCGGATCCTCGGCCGCGCCCGGAATCTGACCTGCAAATTCGGGCTGAAAGGTGCCGTAGACGGTCGAGACGTGGACGCCGACCTTCTCGAAGACGCGGCCCTGCATCATCGACATGACGCCGCCACCGCCTTCGGCGCCATCGTGGTTGCGACGTTGCCAGGGCGTCCGCTCGAAGCGGCCCGGAGTCCTTGCCTCGGCTGGGAAGGGGCCGGTGACTTCATCCTCCAGCGCCTCGAAGGCCGAGCAAATCTGGTCGCGCAGGGCCTCGAACCAGGCTGTCGCGCGCGGCTTCATGGCCTCCGCGAGGGCGAGGGGAGATGTCGTGGAGGCAGGGTCAGTCGCTCGGGTGGTCATCGATCCGTTTCCGTTCCGCTCGCCGCGAGGGTCTTCATCCGCGGTGACGAGGAATTTCGCGCCTATCTCGGATAAGCGTCCAGCTGCCGCAAGGCCTCTCCCATAACCACGGCTGCGGCAATTGCGACATTGAGCGAACGCAAACCCGAGCGCATCGGCACATGGACGCTGCCGTCGACGGTTGAGTAGAGCTCGGCGGGGACGCCCGCCGATTCGCGTCCGACGAGCACGATGTCGCCGGGAGCGAAGGCAAAATCGGTATGGGCGGTGGCCCCATCCGTCTCCGCCAGGATCAGCCGGTGGCCGCCCGCAAGCCGCCATGCATCGAAGGCCTTGAACGAATCATGCCGGGTGATCGCGGCGCGCTCGAGATAGTCCATGCCGGAACGCCGGAAATGGCGGTCCGAGACGTCGAAGGCCGCGGGTTCGATGATGTCGACCGCGATGCCGAGGCAGACGGCCATGCGAATCATCGTGCCCGAATTCTGCGGGATATCCGGCTGGTAGAGGGCGAGGCGCAACATGCGCTGCTGTCATGCGGTGACGTCATGACATGCGTCAAGCCTCTGGCCGCGACCTGACTGCTGCCCCATATGTCGCCAAGATTTCGTCGTCATGCCGGTCCATGGAGGGCGGTACGCCATGTTCGCCTCCCTGTTCCGTTTTCTCGAAAGCCGCATCGACGTCTTCGCGCCCTTTGACGAGGGCCAGACGCCGCCCAAGGGCGTGTGGCCATTCATGTGGCACCACATCAAGGGCGTGAAGGGCTGGATGGCCCTGATCATGCTCACCGGCCTCGGTTTCAGCGGTATCGAAGCGGCGATGTACCTGATGGTCGGCTGGTTCGTGGATCTGTTGGCGACCCAGTCGCCCGAGACGATCTGGCGCGATCACAGCACGGTGCTGCTCGGCGCGGCCTTCCTGCTCGTCGTGGTCCGCCCGCTGATCTATTTCGCCAATCATGCGATCGTGGACCAGGTCGTGGTGCCGCAGATCACCAATCAGATCCGCTGGCGCAACCATGTCTATACGCTTGGCCATGCGCTCTCCTATTTCCAGAACGATTTCGCGGGACGGCTTTCGGCGCGCGTGATCCAGGCGGGGCAATCGATCCGTGGCGCGACGATCGAGGTCATCGACGATCTCTGGTACGCGCTGATCTTCGCATCGGTGGCGATCGGCTTCTTCGGCTCGACCAGCCTCTGGCTGGCACTTCCGGTCATCGTCTGGTTTGCAGCCTATGTCGTGCTGCTGATCTATTTCGTGCCGCGCGCGAAGAAGCGCTCCGAGGCGAACTCGCTGGGGCGTTCCTCGACGACCGGGCGCATCGTCGATTCCTATACCAATATCCTGACGGTCAAGCTCTTCGCCCGCGCCGATGCCGAGCGCTCGTCGGTCCGCGACTCGCTGTCGCGCTGGAACGCCTCCTTCCTGCATTTGTCGCGGCTGATCACCGGTGTCAGCGTCATCCTGCAGACCATGAACAGCCTGCTGGTCGTGACGACGGCGTGGATTTCGCTGCATCTCTGGAGCCAGGGCATCATGTCGCCCGGAGCGGTCGCGGCCGCGATCGGCCTCGTGCTGCGGCTGGTGCAGATGTCGAGCTGGCTGATCCATCTGGTGCGCGGCGTGTTCGAGAATATCGGCTCCGTGCAGGAGAGCATGGAGACGATCGCCAAGCCGCATGACCTGACCGACGTGCCGGATGCCAGGCCCTTGTCGGTCGGCGAGGGGGCGATCCGCTTCGAGCAGGTGCGCTTCAATTATGGCCGCACCGGCGGTCTGTTCGAGGGGCTCAACCTCGATATCCGACCGGGCGAGAAGATCGGCCTCGTCGGCCCATCGGGCGCCGGGAAGTCGACGCTCGTCAACCTGCTCTTGCGACTCTATCCGCTGGAGGCCGGTCGCATCCTGATCGATGGGCAGGATATCGCCCGCGTGACGCAGGACTCGCTGCGCGCACAGATCGGCATGGTGACGCAGGATAACTCGCTGCTGCACCGCTCGATCGGCGATAATATCGGGTATGGCCGGATCGATGCGACCGAGGACGAGATCATCGAGGCGGCCAGGAGGGCATCGGCGCATGAGTTCGTCGCGACCCTCAGCGACCAGGATGGGCGCAAGGGGTTCGAATCGCGTGTCGGCGAGCGCGGCGTCAAGCTCTCGGGCGGCCAGCGCCAGCGCATCGCCATCGCCCGCGTGCTGCTCAAGGACGCGCCGATTCTGATCCTGGACGAGGCCACCTCGGCACTTGATTCAGAGGTCGAGGCGACGATCCAGGAGCAGCTCACGGCGCTCATGCAGGGCAAGACCGTGATCGCGATCGCGCACCGGCTCTCGACCATTGCGGCGCTGGATCGGCTGATCGTGCTCGACAAGGGGCGCATCGTCGATCAGGGCAGCCATGCCGAACTCGTCGCGCGTGGTGGCCTCTATGCCCGGCTCTGGGCGCGCCAGTCGGGTGGTTTCCTGGCCGTTGCCGACCCGGAGACGGTCACGGCCTGAGTCCCGCTGAGGGCAGGCCGCGATGCACATTGCCGCCGCCCGGAACAGTAGACTTCGTCCAAAGTGCATGCCAAAGAGCGCGGCGGCGACGTGCCGCCGCATTGCGGCTGCGAAGGGGCGCACCTATGAGGGGCGTCAGACGATAATTTACAGCCGTTCCAGGCTGGGCGAAGAGCAGAGGAATCGATCGTGGCTCACGCGACCGAGACGACCCAAACCACCCGCCGCGACTTTCTGATGCTGGCGACCGGCGCTGCCGGTGCCGTCGGTCTCGGTGCTGTTGTTGTTCCGCTCGTGAGCCAGTTGGCTCCGGACGCGCAGACCATTGCTGCTGGTGCGCCGATGGATGTCGATCTCGGCCCGATCGCGGAAGGCCAGGCCATCAAGCTGTTCTGGCGCGGCAAGCTGATCTTCGTGCGTCACCGCACCAAGAAGGAGATCGACGAGGCGCGTGCGGTCAATGTCGCGACGCTGCCCGATCCTCAGACCGACCAGGCCCGCGTCAAGGAAGGCCACGAGCAGTTCCTCATCGTTTACGGCAATTGCACCCATCTTGGCTGCGTGCCGCTCGGCAATTCCCCCGGCGATCCGAAGGGCGACTACGACGGCTGGTTCTGCCCATGCCACGGTTCGCACTACGATTCGTCGGGCCGCATCCGCAAGGGGCCTGCGCCGCTCAACCTGCCGATCCCGCCCTATGCGTTCAACGCAGATACGAAGATCCGAATCGGCTGAGCTATGCGCTTCTCCATGATTTCCAATGATACCGAGAAAGCCTTGAGGCATTCGTCATGAGTGGTCATAGCACCTACGTTCCGAAGACCGGCTTTGAACGCTGGCTCGATGCCCGTCTGCCGATCGTTCGCCTCATGCACGATTCGGCCGTGTCCTACCCGGTTCCGCGCAACCTGAACTACCTTTGGACCTTCGGCGGCATCCTGGTGTTCATGCTCGTCGCGCAGATCGTGACGGGCGTCATCCTGGCGATGCACTACACGCCGCATGCGACCATGGCCTTCAACTCCGTCGAGCACATCATGCGCGACGTGAATTTCGGCTGGCTGCTGCGTTACCTGCACTCCAACGGCGCCTCGATGTTCTTCGTCGCCGTCTATGTCCACATCTTCCGCGGCCTCTATTACGGGTCGTACAAGGCTCCGCGCGAGGTGCTCTGGATCCTCGGCGTCGTCATCTTCCTGCTAATGATGGCCACCGCCTTCATGGGCTACGTGCTGCCCTGGGGGCAGATGTCCTTCTGGGGCGCCACCGTCATCACCAACCTGTTCTCGGCGCTGCCGGTGGTTGGCGAGACGATCGTGACCTTCCTGTGGGGCGGCTATTCCGTCGACAACCCGACGCTGAACCGCTTCTTCTCGCTGCACTATCTGCTGCCGTTCATGATCTTCGGCGTCGTGATCCTTCACATCTGGGCGCTGCACGTCGTCGGACAGAACAACCCGACCGGCGTCGAGGTGAAGAACGTCCAGAAGGACACCGTGCCGTTCACGCCCTATGCGACCATCAAAGACATCTTCGGGATGGTCTGCTTCATCTTCGTGTTCGCCTATTTCGTGTTCTATCAGCCGAACTTCATGGGCCATGCCGACAACTACATTCCGGCCAACCCGGCGGTGACGCCGACACATATCGTGCCTGAGTGGTACTTCCTGCCGTTCTACGCGATCCTGCGCGCCATTCCCGACAAGCTCGGCGGCGTTCTGGCGATGTTCGCGGCGATCGCGGTGCTGGCCTTCCTGCCCTGGCTCGACACCTCCAAGGTGAAGTCGATGAGCTACCGGCCGGTCGCCCGGGTCCTGTTCTGGGCGTTCCTCGTGGTCTGCATCGTGCTCGGCTATCTCGGCGCCATGCCTGCCGAGGAGCCCTACGTGACCTACTCGCGGATCTTCACCGCGCTGTATTTCGGCTACTTCATCTCGCTTGTGCTGGTCGGCATCTTCGAGAAGCCGGCGAAGCTGCCGAACTCGATCGCGGACTCCGTGCTGGCCAATATCAAGGGTGGCTCGGGCGCGAGCCTTGCGGCTGCCACCGCCTCCGAACCGAACGCCAAGGGCTGACGAAAGATGAGCACCACCCCGTTTCGCCTTGCCCTGGCGGGGCTAAGCTTCGGCCTTGCCCTCACTGCCAACGCGCTGACGGCCCAGGCCGCCGGCGACCGTGTGATCCCGCCGCAGCAGAAGTGGTCATTCTCGGGTCCGGTCGGCAAGTTCGACCGTGCCCAGCTCCAGCGCGGCTTCAAGGTCGTCAAGGAGGTCTGCGCCAGCTGCCACGCGATGAGCCTGATCCCGATGCGGACGCTGTCGCAGCCTGGTGGCCCGGAGTTCACGCCCGGGCAGGTCACCGCGCTGGCGGCGACCTATCAGATCAAGGACGGCCCGAACGACCAGGGCGAGATGTTCGATCGTCCCGGCCGTCCGGCGGACCGTTTCCCGTCGCCGTTCCCGAACGAGCAGGCGGCGCGGGCCGCCAATGGCGGAGCCTACCCGCCGGATCTGTCGGTCCTGGCCAAGGCCCGCACCTATGAGCGCGGTTTCCCGCAGTTCATCATCGACATCTTTTCCCAGTATCAGGAGCAGGGGCCGGACTATATCGCGGCGCTGCTGGCCGGGTACAAGGAACCGCCGCAGGGCTTCCCGCCGCTGCTGCCGGGCCAAAACTACAACACCTATATGCCGGGCCACYTCATCGCGATGCCGCAGCCGCTCCAGGACGGGCAGGTCGAGTATCCGAAGGGGCCGGACGGCAAGTCGCCGGTTCCGGAGACCGTGGCGCAGTATGGCAAGGACGTCGCGGCCTTCATGGTCTGGATGGCTGAGCCGCATCTCGAGGCGCGCAAGCGCATCGGCATGCAGGTCATGCTGTTCCTCATCTTCTTCGGCGGTCTGCTCTATTACACCAAGAAGAAGGTCTGGTCGCGCATGCCGGATGGCTCAACCGCGCACTGACCAACTCTGAGAATGGGAAAAGGCCCCGGAAACGGGGCCTTTTTCGTTTGGCCTTGCGCGGCTGCGGCTGTGCAGCGCCTTTGTACGGCCGTCACAGAAGCCTGCTCCTGTCCGGCCAAACTGAAAGGAAGCGATCATGAGCGAAGCTGTGCTCGGAATCATCGGTGGGTCGGGCATCTACGACCTGCCGGGCCTGACCGATCTGCGCGAAGAGCGTGTCACGAGCCCCTGGGGCGAACCCTCGGATATCCTGCGCATCGGCCGGATCGGCCAAACCAAGATCGTCTTCCTGCCGCGCCATGGTCGTGGTCACGTCCTGCCGCCCTCCGAGATCAATTACCGCGCCAATATCGACGTGATGAAGCGCGCGGGGGTCACCGATCTCGTCTCGCTCTCAGCCTGCGGGTCCTACAAATCCGAGCTCTATCCCGGCCTGTTCGTGCTGGTCGACCAGTTCATCGACCGCACCGTGCGTCGCGCCAGCTCCTTCTTCGGCAAGGGCTGCGTCGCRCATGTCCCGATGGCGCGCCCGGTCGGTCCGCTGCTGCAGGCAAGGCTCGCCGATGCCGCTACGGCCGAGGAGCTGCCCTTCGTGCGCGGCGGTACTCTGGTCACCATGGAAGGCCCGCAATTCTCGACCTATGCGGAGTCGCTGACCTATAAGGCGCTCGGCTACGACCTGATCGGCATGACCGCGATGCCCGAGGCCAAGCTCGCCCGTGAGGCCGAGATCACCTACGCGACCGTCGCGATGGTGACGGATTTCGACTGTTGGCACCCGGAGCAGTCCTCGGTGGATGTCACCTCAGTCGTGGCAGTGCTGAAGGACAATGCCGAGAAGGCGCGCCGGCTGGTTGCGCGCCTGGCCGCGGATTTCCCTGCCGATCGCGAGCCCTGTCCGGCTGGCTCCCATCACGCGCTGGACGGCGCCATCATAACGGCGCGCGAATTTCGAGATTCGAGCCTGGTGGCTAGGCTCGACGCGGTTGCGGGCCGGGTCCTCTGACTGCTGCCTGACATTGGAGGGGGCGCCGGGCTGGGGCTGGCGGTTCCCTTCGCGCGGCCGCGGCGCTAAGAGAGCGCGTCGCCACAGCGAGCTGTTTCCGCATGGACCGTGATACCCTCCTCGACCTGAAGAACGCGATCCGCTCGATTCCGGATCATCCCAAGCCGGGCATCATCTTCCGGGACATCACCACCCTGCTCGGCGATGCCCGGGCCTTCCGACGTGCGGTCGACGAGCTCGTCCAGCCTTTCGCCGGGCTGAAGATCGCCAAGATCGCCGGCATCGAGGCGCGCGGCTTCATCCTCGGCGGGGCGGTGGCCCATCAGCTCTCGGCCGGCTTCATCCCGGTGCGCAAGAAGGGCAAGCTGCCGCACGAGACGGTCAGCATCAGCTATTCCCTGGAATACGGCACGGGCGAGATCGAGGTCCACAAGGACGCGGTCTCACGGGGCGAGCGYGTCCTGCTCGTCGACGATCTGATCGCGACCGGGGGCACTGCGGAAGGGGCGGTCAACCTGCTATCCTCGCTTGGCGCGGAGGTCGTGGCGGCGTGCTTCATCGTCGATCTGCCGGATCTCGGGGGGGCGGATCGGGTCCGCCGCCTCGGCGTTCCCGTGCGCACGCTCGTCTCCTTCAGCGGACACTAAGCCCATGAAGATCGGCGGCAAGGCCTACCGGACGATCTGGCTCGCGCAGGATGGCTGGCGCGTCAGCGTGATCGACCAGACCAAGCTGCCCTTCCGTTTCGAGACCGTCGCGCTTGGGAGTGCCGAGCAGGCCGCCGAGGCGATCCGCAGCATGGTGGTGCGCGGAGCACCGCTGATCGGCGCTACAGCCGCCTATGGCGTCGCCCTGGCCATGCGCGCGGACCCGTCCGACCAGGCGCTGGAGGTGGCTGTCGCGCTGCTTGGTGCGACCCGCCCGACAGCGGTGAACCTGCACTGGGCACTGGAGCGGGTGAGCGCCAGGCTGGCGGGCCTGGATCCAGCTTCGCGCATGGCAGCGGCCTATGACGAGGCTGCTGCGATCTGCGACGAGGATGTCGCGCTCTGCCGCGCGATCGGTGAGCACGGACTTGGCGTGATCCGCGGCCTTGCGGCGGGCAAGGCTCCGGGCGAGCGCCTCAATATCCTGACCCATTGCAATGCCGGCTGGCTTGCCACGGTTGACTGGGGCACGGCGCTGGCGCCGATCTATCTGGCGCATGATGCCGGCCTGCCCATCCATGTCTGGGTCGACGAGACGCGGCCGCGCAACCAGGGCGCGGCGCTGACGGCCTATGAACTCGGCGCCCATGGCGTGCCGCATACCGTGGTCAGCGACAATGCCGGCGGGCATCTGATGCAGCGCGGGCAGGTCGACATGGTCATCGTCGGTACCGACCGGACGACCGCGACCGGAGATGTCGCCAACAAGATCGGCACCTATCTCAAGGCGCTGGCAGCGCATGACAACGGCGTGCCTTTCTATGTCGCTTTGCCGTCCCCGACGATCGACTGGCGGCTGTCGGACGGGCTCGGCGAGATCCCGATCGAGGAGCGTTCGGCACGCGAGGTCACCCATCTCGCAGGCCTGGGCGAGGATGGCGAGGTCGGCCAGTTTCGAGTGGTGGCGCCTGGCAGCCCCGCCGCCAATCCCGCCTTCGACGTCACCCCGGCGCGCCTTGTCACCGGCCTCATCACCGAACGTGGTGTGGCCCCTGCGAGCTCCGAGGGGCTTGCTGGTCTCTTTCCTGATCTGGCGCGCGGAGCTGCGACATGAGTGAAATGGCGCTTCGCGCAGAGATCGTCGCGGTCGCCCAGGCGATCGACAAGGCCGGGTTCTGCCCATCGAAATCCGGCAATGTCTCGGCCCGCTTCGAAGGCGGATTGCTGATCACCCCGTCCGGCCTGCCGTATGCGCAGACAAGGCCGGAGGATCTGATCCATCTCTCGCAGGACGGCACCATCCTGAATGGCTCACGCAAGCCTTCGTCCGAATGGCCGTTCCATGTCGAGATCTACAAGGCGCGCCCGGACGCCCAGGCGATCGTGCACACGCATTCGCCGCGTGCCACCGCGCTGTCGTCGGCAAGGCGCGGGATTCCGGCCTTCCATTACATGATTGCGCTATGCGGTGGGGCCGATGTGCGTTGCGCGGAATACGCGACCTTCGGCACACCCGAGCTTGCCGAGAACGCGGTGAAGGCGCTTGAGGGGCGCAAGGCGGTGCTGCTTGCCAATCACGGCGTCATCGCGCTTGGACAGACACTCGCGGGCGCGCACACGATCGTCGCCGAGGTCGAGAATCTCGCCGGGCAATATCTCGACCTGCTCGCCTCCGGCTTGGAGCCGGTCATTCTTGACGAGGCCGAGATGTCGCGCGTTTCCGCGAAGTTCGCTGGCTACGGCAAGGTCGGCTGAGGACCAGAGGCGTTCTGGGGGCGCGGCCCGGCATGGTCGGGCTTGGCCCCGGCCACATCGCCTGGGACGCTTCAGATCGCGCCGCGGATCAGGCCGGCCTGCGCTCGATGAAGACGCAGCCCTCGAAGCTGAAGACCTCCTCTCCATGCTGGTTCACACCGGCATTGCGATGGAAGAACAGGCCCCATTGCGGGCGGCTGGCGCTGGCGCGGGTTTGAATGACGGTCGAGCTATAGGTGATCCTGTCGCCGACAAAGACCGGTCTGGACCAGCGCAGATTCTTGAAGCCGGGGGAGGGGCCGAGGCGTGGCGCCTGTCCGGGCGTGGCCGCGAGCTGGCGTTTGCGGTGAGCGACCATCGTTGCCATCCAGACCGAGGCCGTATGCCAGCCCGAGGCGGCCAGGCGCCCGAAGGAACTGCTGCGCGCCGCAACATCGTCCATGTGGAAGGGCTGCGGATCGAAGGCACGGGCGAAGGCGACGATTTCCTCAGGTGTGAAGACGAAGCTGCCGAGTTCATGGCTCTCGCCGATCTCGATCTCCTCGAAGAAGGGCGCCGGCTGCGTCTCGCCAGCGGGAATTTCGAGCAGGCTCAGCGCTGCCGGCTGCACATAGCGGGGCGGGTGGGCCAGCCAGTCGCCCCTGGGTTGAGCAAAGCCCGAGCCCTTGCGACCGAACATGATCCAGTTGGTCTGCTCGAGGACCGGCTCGTCGCGCAGGTTCAGGAGCTCGAACCGGAACTTCACCAGGCCCATCTCGGGGCGTGAGCGCGATTCCTTGGTTTCAATCACGCTGCGCCGTGCGCTGAGGACATCCCCCGGCAGCACGGGCCGGAGCCATTTGACCTCTTCGATGCCGGGGGYCCCCATCGAGGCGGCCTCCAGGACGAAGTCCTCGGCGAGCAGCCGCATCAGTAGCGAGCAGCTATGCCAGCCGGACGCGATGAGCTGGCCGACGAAGCTCTGCCTCGCGGCCGCCGGATCGGTGTGGAAATCCTGCGCATCGTAGCGCGAAGCATAGGCGATGATGTCGTCCTGCGAAACGGCGACCCGGCCGCTCTGCTTCACCTCTCCGACGACGAAGTCCTCGAAATAGCGCATAGGTCGCTCGCGGTCCGGCTCAGTTGGCGAAGCGGAAATGCAGCACGTCGCCATCGGCGACGACATATTCCTTGCCTTCGAGCCGGAACTTRCCGGCTTCGCGCGCACCGCTCTCGCCCTTGTGGGCGATGTAGTCGTCATAGGCGATGGTTTCGGCCCGGATATAGCCCTTCTCGAAATCGGTATGGATCACGCCGGCGGCGGCGGGGCCCTTGGTGCCGTTCTCGATCGTCCAGGCGCGGGCTTCCTTCGGGCCCACGGTGAAATAGGTGACGAGGTTCAGGAGCGCATAGCCGGCGCGGATGACGCGGTTGAGACCCGGCTCGGCGAGGCCGACCGCGTCGAGATAGTCCTTCTGCTCTTCGGCCGGCAGGACGGCGATCTCGCTCTCGATCTTGGCCGAGACGACGACGGCGACTGCGCCCTCCTCGGCAGCGCGGGCCTTCACTTTCTCGGAGAAGCCATTGCCCTTGTCGGCGCTGGCTTCCTCGACATTGCAGACATAGAGCACCGGCTTGGACGAAAGCAGGCCGAGCATCTCGAAGGCCTTGCGTTCCTCGGCTGCGACCTGGACGAGGCGTGCCGGCTTGCCGTCGCGAAGCAGGACGAGGCAGCGGTTCATCAGGTCGGCCAGTTCCTTGGCCTCCTTGTCGCCCGACTTCGCCTTCTTCTCCAGCGGCTGCACGCGCTTCTCGAGGCTCTCGAGATCGGCGAGCATCAACTCGGTCTCGATGGTCTCGATATCGTCGATCGGAGAGATCTTGCCCTCGACATGGGTGATGTCACCATCCTCGAAGCAGCGCACCACATGGGCGATGGCGTCGCATTCGCGGATATTGGCGAGGAACTGGTTGCCGAGGCCTTCGCCCTTGGAGGCACCGCGCACGAGCCCGGCGATATCGACGAAGGTCAGGCGCGTCGGAATGATCTCCTTCGAACCGGCAATGGCGGCCAGCTTCTCCAGCCGGTCATCGGGTACCGCGACGTCGCCGACATTCGGCTCGATCGTGCAGAAGGGATAGTTCGCCGCCTGTGCCGCAGCCGTCTGCGTCAGTGCGTTGAACAGGGTCGACTTGCCGACATTCGGCAGGCCGACGATACCGCATTTGAAACCCATGATGGCTGGTCCGTTGCGTCGCCGCCGCAAAGGGGCGGTCGCGAGATGATGATTGGAATGTCCAGGGCCTTATTGGGGTCCGGGCGGCAAAAGACAAGATGGCAGGGGCCAGGGACGGCTCACGCGAACGTGCATGGCGAGGCGCTGCGCAGGAGCGCAGGACTTCGCGAGACGGCGATCTGTCTGCGCCGGTCCATTCGACGGAGCTCTTCCATGCGCGCGCTCTCTGCCAGTCTCTTCGCCGCAGCTCTCGTCCTGACCAGCAGTATCGTACAGGCTCAGGCGCCGGCGACACGGGTGCGTGGCACGGTCGAGAAGCTCGAAGGCTCGGCGCTGACAGTGAAGACGCCGAGCGGCGAGGACGTCGCGGTCGCCCTGGCCCCCGGCTACTCGGTTGGCGGGGTGGTCAAAGCCAGCCCAAACGACATCAAGAAGGGCAGCTTCGTCGGCGTCGGTGCGCGGCCGCAGGCTGACGGCACGCTTCTCGCCGTCCAGGTCCTGATCTTTCCCGAGGCGATGCGCGGGACGGGCGAAGGGCACAGGGCCTGGGGAGTCTTGCCAGACAGCACCATGACCAATGCAACCGTGGCCGAGACGGTTTCGCGCGTCGATGGCGCCAATCTCGTCCTGACCTATCCCGGTGGGGAGCAAAAGGTAACGATCACGCCCGAGGCCAATATCATCATGGCCGCACCCGCCGAAGCGTCCGAGCTGTCGCCGGGGGCACAGGTCGCGTTCACGGCGACGCGCCAGCCCGGCGGCGGTCTTCTTGCCAGCCGAGTCACGATCGCGAAACAGGGCGCCCAGTTGCCGCTCTGATCCATCGCCCGAAAAGTGGATTGCGGTTTTCCAGAAAGCCGATGCAAACACGGAAAGGCTCGTTCATCGGACCCGATACGAGATCGGGTCCGATGAACGAGCCTTTTAGTCCTCGGCCTTCTCGCCGAGGCGCTTCACCGCGGCATGGCCGCGCGCGTCCATGAAGAGATGCACCTTGTTCTGGAAGCCAGCATCATCGCCCGCGGCGAGCAGAGTGGCGTAATCGGCGCAGGCCGTGCAGAGATCCTCGACCCAGGGCTGCTCAGCCTTGCCGAAATCGTTCAGCACATAGGCATGGACGAGGGCCTTGTCGCCGGGATGGCCGATGCCCATGCGGACGCGGCGGTAGTCGTTGCCGATCGCGGCCGTCATCGAGCGCAGCCCGTTATGGCCGGCATTGCCGCCTCCGAGCTTCACGCGCAGCTTGGCCGGAGCGAGATCGAGTTCGTCATGGAAAGCGATCACGTCGGCGGGGGCGATCTTGAAGAAGCGAGCCGCCTCGCCGACCGCGCGGCCGGATTCGTTCATATAGGTCTGCGGCTTGAGCAGGATGACCTTCTCGTTACCGATCGTCGCCTCGCAAGCCTCGCCCTGGAAGCGTGAGCGCCAGGGGGAGGCCCGGTATGTGCGGGCAATCGTCTCGACCGCCATGAAGCCGATATTGTGCCGGTTGCGGGCATAGCGCGCGCCGGGATTGCCGAGACCGGCAAAGATCAGCATGGCAGGTCACTCCGGCAGTCGGGAGGGGCTGGCGGTCCTGCGCCTCCCTCTAAAGCAAGACGGCCGGGAAACCCGGCCGTCCAAGTGGTCTCGCGAAGGCAGCGCCGAAGCGCGGCATCCTCAGGCCTTGGCGGCCTCGGTGCCTTCGGCTGCGCCCTCGGCAGCAGCATCCTCGATCACCGACGGCGCCACGATCGTGACCAGCGTCAGGTTCTCGCGGGTGGTCAGGCTGACGCCTGCCGGCAGCTTGATGTCGTTGACATGGATGGACGTGCCAACGCCCAGGCCAGCGACGGAGACGTCGAGGGACTCRGGGATGTTCTCAGGCGCGACGTCGATTTCGACGTTGTGCTCGACGATCTGCAGGGTGCCGCCGGACTTCAGGCCCGGGCAGGCCTCCTGATCGACGACGTGAACCGGAACCATGACCTTGATGGTCTGGCCGGCTGCGACGCGCAGGAAGTCGACGTGAATCGGGAAGTCCTTGACCGGGTCGAGCTGGTAGTCGCGCGGAATGACGCGCGTCTTCTTGCCGCCGACATTGATCTCGAAGATCGTGGTCAGGAAGTGGCCGCCATAGATCATCAGGCGGGTCTGGTTGGCGTTGAGCGCGATCGCCTGCGGGGCTTCGCCCGCACCATAGATCACGGCAGGAGTCTGGCCTTGACGACGAACTGCCCGGGCGGCCCCCTTGCCGACCTGGGTGCGCGCCGAAGCCTCGATTTGCTTCACGGCGGTCATGATGATGGTCCTCGTTTTCTTGATAAAGACACGGCCGCCCGATGGCGGCCGTCTTGGTCTCGCGCCCGTGCCTCCAAGGKTGTCAGTCGAGCGCGAGGAGGCTCATAGGCGAAAAAGCGGGAAAGCTCAACCCGGGGACGGGCGCTTCCGCTCAGGCGGCGACCAGTCCCAGCCGCTCGTCACGCCGGCGCAGCAGGTGCATCAGCGGCAGCGCCAGCAGTACCATCCAGGCCTTGCCGATGATCTGGCCCGACAGGAAGTCGAGGCTGCCGAAGGCGAGCCAGAGGAAGACGATGCTGTCGATGACGAGGCCGACAAGGCTCGATGCGATCACGGCCGTGACGAAGCGGCGCCGCTGCAGCGGCGTGTAGACGGCGAAGTCCGCGAGCTCCGAGAGAAGGAAGGCCGCGACCGAGGCGACGACGATCGCCGGCGGAGCAAGAAAGCCTGAGATCGCGGCGCCGACGAAGATCGCGCCCAGTCCGACCTTGGCACCGAGGCGGCGCTGGACGATGTCGCGCAGCACGAGCGCGAGGCCGATCATCAGCACGCCGCTCGGCGCCTTGATGCCCGGCGCGACCGGCACGAGGCAAGGACCGTTCGGCACGCAGACCGTGCCGACATTGCCGAGCATCCAGTTCGCGGCGGGGATGGTGAGCGTGAAAAGGACGAGGGCGACCAGCCCTTCGGTCCAGCGCTGCTGATCAGGAGTCATAGGATGGTCCAGTGTCGTCCGGTGAACAGAGAAAGCCAGCATAGCCCTTCGCCCGCAGCTCGCAGGCGGGGCAGGTTCCGCAGCCATAGCCCCAGGAATGGCGTGTCGTCCGGTTGCCGAGATAGCAGCTATGGCTGTCCTCGACCACCAGATCGAGCAACGTCTCGCCGCCAAGCTCGCGGGCCAGCGCGAAGGTCTGCGCCTTGTCGCGCCACATCAGCGGCGTGTGCAGCACCAATCGCCGGTCGAGCCCGAGATTGAGGGCGACCTGCATCGCCTTGATCGTGTCATCGCGGCAATCGGGATAGCCGGAATAATCGGTCTCGCAGACGCCAAGCACGATGTGCCTGCAGTTCCGGCGATAGGCCAGCGCCGCGGCGAAGGTCAGGAAAATCAGGTTCCGTCCCGGCACGAAGGTCGTCGGCAACCCGGTATCGGCGAAGGCGATCTCGCTCTCTCGCGTCAGCGCGGTCTCGGAAATCGTGCCGAGCGCAGCGAGGTCGATGATGTGGTCCGGCCCGAGCCGCTCCGCATAGGCCGAGGACAGGGTGGGCAGCTTATCGCGAATCGCGAGCCGGCATTCCAGCTCGACGCGGTGGCGCTGGCCGTAATCGAAGCCGACGGTTTCGACCGAGCCGAAGCGTGCAAGGGCCCAGGCGAGCGTGACGGTCGAATCCTGCCCGCCCGAGAACAGGACGAGTGCGCGGCCTTCGCCGGTCGTGGCAGCCGTCATCATACCATCCCGTTCAGTCGAACAGGCTGGAGACGCTCGATTCGCTCGCGGTGCGCTCGATCGCCTCGCCCATCAGGTTGGCAATGGAAATGACGCGGATGTTGCGCGCCACCTTCACTGCCTCGGTCGGCATGATCGAATCGGTGATCACCAACTCCTTGAGCTTGGAATTGGCGATGCGTGCGACTGCGCCGCCCGACAGCACGCCATGGGTGATGTAGGCGTAGACTTCCCTGGCGCCTTCCGCGAGCAGCGCTTCGGCGGCGTTGCAGAGCGTTCCGCCGGAATCGACGATATCGTCAAGCAGGATGCAGGAGCGGCCCTCGACCGAGCCGATGATGTTCATCACCTCGGATTCGCCCGGCCGGTCGCGGCGCTTGTCGACGATGGCGAGCGGAGCGTCGATGCGCTTGGCCAGTGCACGGGCACGGACCACGCCACCGACGTCCGGTGAAACGACCATGGCGTTCTTGTAGTCGAGCCGTTCCTTGATATCGCGGGCCATCAATGGCGCGCCGAACAGGTTGTCGGTCGGGATGTCGAAGAAGCCCTGGATCTGTCCGGCATGGAGATCGAGCGTCAGAACGCGGTCGACGCCGGCATGGGTGATGAGATTGGCGACGAGCTTGGCCGAGATCGGCGTACGGCCCGAGGCACGGCGATCCTGCCGGGCATAACCGAAATAGGGGATCACCGCGGTGATGCGCCGTGCCGAGGAACGGCGCAGGGCATCCGTGATGATCAACAGCTCCATCAGGTGGTCATTGGTGGGGAAGGAGGTCGATTGGATGACGAAGACGTCCTGCCCGCGAACATTTTCCTGGATCTCGACGAAGACCTCCATGTCGGCGAAACGCCGGACCTGGGCCTTGGCAAGGGGGATTTCGAGGGAGGCACAAATCGCTTCGGCGAGCGGCCGGTTGGAGTTTCCGGCGACGACTTTGAACGAAGAGGGCATGCCGTGGCGCACCGTGAGGACTGGCGGGGGCGGGAGTCGTGAGACCGGCTGAATTCGCAGCGCTCATAACAGCGCCATGACAATGAGTCGACCGCTGCACTGCAAAAACAGTGCGCGAATCACGCCTCACCCCACTGCGTTCAGCGGGATGCCTCGCTCAGGAGCGCTTGCCGCTGGTCGCAGCAGCCGTCTTGGTTTTCGCCTTGTCCTTATCCTTGGCGCTGTCCGCGGCAGGTTTGTCCGGCACCGGAGCGGTCACCAGGAAACTCGCGATCGCGTCCATCGAATCCGATGCTGCCTTGGCGACGATGGTCTGGTCGATGCTCGACCAGGGATCGCCGCCGCCGCCGCGCCTGCCGAGGCTCTCGCCCTGCACGCGCTGGGCGCGCTTCTTGCTCTCGTCATAGACGTCCCAGACGAAGGCCAGCGCAGTCTGGCCGTCCTCTGTCGGCTGGGCGGTCAAATAGCCGCGAACCCGGAAGCGCGCGGGTGCGTTGCCGGCGACGATCTCCATCTTGCGTTCCGCCGCCGCCTCGCCGAGCAGGCTCGCAAAATTCGTGGTGACCTGGTCGGGCGCACCGGAGATGCTCTGGACCGAGACCGGGACGCCGGGCGCATCGACGCGCGGACGCGCGGCCGTGCTGGTGGTTTCCTGGCAGCCTGCGAGCGCAAGCGCGAGGGCTGGCCCCAGAACGAGGCCGCTTAAACGACTAAACATGACGCCTCCCGCTTTTTGCGTACGGGTTTGCTGAGGATTCCCTGCGTGACTCTTGTAGGGTCAACGGATCGCGAGGTCCAGATCGGGCAAGTTCAGGTTTTCTGCGCCTTTATCGCCGACGAGATAGGTGCGGCCGAGGCACATCGCGGTCTCGCTCGCCGAATCCATCAGGATCATATGGGCGAACATCACCATGCCCGGAACGATCGGCCAGTCGTTGCTCTCGTAGAACATCGGCCAGTCCATCCAGCTCGGCGTGAACTTTGCGCCAAGCGAGTACCCGCAGGCATTGAGTCGGTGGCTGGAAAGACCGTGTTCGTCGAAGATCCGGGCATGGGCGGAGAAGACATCGCCTGCAGTCCGCCCCGGTTTCAGTTCAGCCTCGCAGGCGAGGAGCGCCGCCTTGGCGGCTTCATGATAGCTGAGATGCAGCGGGCGGGGCTCCCCGACCACGACGGTTCGCATGATCGCAGCATGGTAGTGTCTGTCGACGCCCGCGAATTCGAGCGTGATCTGATCCTGCGCGTCGAGCGTCCGGCGGCCCGACTTGTAGCGGCAAAGCAGGGCGTCGTGGCCGGAGCCGATGATGAACTCGTTGGCCGGATAGTCGCCGCCACCCGCGAAGATCGCATTGTGCTGTGCGGCCAGGATCTCGCCCTCGTCGGCGCCGGCCCGGATCAGGTCGAGCGCCGCCCTGTCGGCGGCGTCCGAGAGAGCGGCCGCGCGCCGGACACAGGCAATCTCTGCCGCCGATTTCACGGCGCGCAGCCGTGTCACGATCGTCGAGCTATCGACGAGAACGCTGATATCCGTGAAGGCCGCTTCCAACTTGCGGCCGCTTGCCGCGACAAGGCCGTAGGATTCAAACTCCACGCCGATGCGCTTGCCGGCCAGGCCGAGATCCTGTGCCAGCATGAGCAGGTCACGCGCAGGATTCGCGTCGCGGCCATCCTTCCAGATGCGGATATCGGCCAGATTCGAGGTGTGCTCGGCCTGGCGCAAATCGGCAGAGCGGGTCAGCAATGCCATGCTGCCATCGGCCTTCACCACCAGGCACTGGAAGAAGCAGAAGCCGAAGGTGTCATACCCGGTCAGCCAGAACATCGATTCCTGCTGGAACAGGAAGAGCGCATCGAGCCGATCGCCTTGCATGGCCAAGAGCAGGGCATCACGCCGGCGTGCGAATTCGGCGGGTGAGAAGTGCAGGGCCATGGCTCGCGAATCCCCTGTGCTGACGTGGTCCTCATGTTTAGGCCGGGCTCGCTCGGGCTCAAAGGACGTGGACGATGTGCCGCTGCGATTGCGGGCGAGGCCTTCGTCGCCCATATCAGGCGTGCTATGGAGCGCCGGCATTCGGCCCTGGAGATTGATGATGGCCACGACCTCGAACCGCATACTCGACGATCTCGCTCGTCTGGTCACCGACGCCGCGGGAGCCGCCCAGGGTGTGCGCCGTGAGGTCGAGACGGTCGCCCGCACGCAGATCGACCGCCTCCTGCGCGAGATGGACGTCGTGACACGCGAGGAGTTCGAAGCCGTGCGCGAGATGGCGGTTCTGGCCCGTGAAGAGAATGACAAGCTCGCCGCACGGCTGGCTGCCCTCGAGGCTGGGCGCGACAAGGGCTGAGCCGGCCCGTGTTCCGGCTGTGGACAGCAGCCGGCAGGGATTGAGCCCAACCCCCGAATCCGCCGAGCCTGCATCAGGTGTTGGGAGCGTCGTCGCGCCTGCGCTATCGTCGAAGGAGAGGTGATTCGCCGGTCGTATCCGCTTGGGGTGCGTTTGGCGGTCAGGAGGCCATATAGCGGCTTCCGCAGTCTTGTTGCGTCCCGCGCTTCCCCGTCGCCRTGTTCCCGTTCTCGAACGAGCTGGACCCGCATTCCCGCGGGGAGCTGGCAGTTGGACCCTGGGCATGATGGACCTTGACCTGGACGCAGAAGCCGAACGGCCTGCCAATCCTCTCGACCTGATCGAGCGCCTCGCCGCACTCAACAACTGGACGTTCGACCGCGACAGCGATGATGAGCTCTCCGTCTCCGTCACCGGAGGCTGGTCGGATTATCATGTCGCGATCACCTGGCTCTCCGAGGTGGAGGCGCTCCATATCGCCTGTGCCTTCGATCTCAAGGTGCCGGAGCGTCGGCGCGGCGAGGTGTTGCAACTTGTCAGCCTCGTCAACGAGCAGCTCTGGCTCGGCCATTTCGACCTCTGGAGCTCGGAGAACGTGGTGATGTACCGCCACGCGCTCCTGCTTTCCGGTGGTGCGGAGCCGACCGACGAGCAGGCCGCCGCCCTGATCAAATCGGCGATCGACGCCTGCGAGCGCTATTTCCAGGCCTTCCACTTCGTGGTCTGGGCCGGCAAGAGCGCGCGCGAGGGGCTCGAGGGGGCGATGCTCGAAACAGTCGGGGAAGCCTGAGACCCTGGTTTCGTCATGCCCGGGCTTGACCCGGGCATCCGTTGCCGCTTCTGGTCGTGCGATGCCCGGTTCCGGGCCGCGCATGACGTCACATATCGTTCCTCGTGAGGCCTCCATGTCCCGTTCCCTGCCGCAAACCCTTGTCCTCATTGGTGCGGGCAAGATGGGAGGCGCCATGCTCGAGGGCTGGCTGCGCATCGGCATGGATCCGACCGGGATCACGCTGATCGACCCCAAACCCTCGGACGAGATCGCGACGCTGGCGGCCGAGAAGGGCATAGCCCTCAACCCTGAGCCGCGCTCGGTGCCGCCGACCGAGGTTCTCGTGCTCGCGACAAAGCCGCAGATGCTCGATACGGCAGCGCCCTCGGTCCAGGCGTTCATCCAGCCGCAGACCCTGCTGATTTCCATTCTGGCCGGCAAGACGCTCGGCGATCTCTCGGCGCGCCTGCCCAATGCCACGGCGATCATTCGCGCGATGCCGAACCTGCCGGCTTCCGTACAGCGCGGCGTCACTGCGGCTGCCGCCGGCAGGGGCGTCAGTGCTGATCAACGGGCGATGGCGGATGCGCTGCTCGGGAGCATCGGAAAGGTCGAATGGCTTGCAACCGAAGATCTGATCGACGCGGTCACAGCCGTTTCGGGCTCCGGTCCCGCCTATGTCTTCCATCTCGTCGAGTGCCTGGCGGCAGCTGGCGTCGCAGCGGGACTTCCGGCCGAGACGGCCGAGCGCCTGGCGCGGGGCACCATCGAAGGAGCAGGGGAGATGCTCTATCAATCGCCGCTGTCGCCGGCGACCTTGCGCCAGAACGTGACCTCGCCTGCCGGAACGACGGCGGCAGCACTCGAAGTGCTGATGGCCGATAACGGACTTGCGCCGCTGATGCGCCGCGCGGTGGCTGCCGCCAAACGTCGCGCCGAAGAGCTTTCCGGCTGAACGGCCTTTCCTCAGCCGTGATCCAGACCTACCTTTCCGTCATCGCTTTGCGAATGGAGAGGTCCGATGGCCCGCAAACCCGCTTCCCCCAAAGCTGAAAAGCCTGCTGCAGGCGCGCCGCCCGCCGACTCGCGGAAGGCGGTGGTGGACGCGCTTTTCAATCTTGCGGCCTCGCGGCCGTGGGACGAGATCGAGCTCGGCGATATCGCCGCTGAGGCCGGCGTCTCGCTTGCGACGTTGCGCAACCTGTTTCCGTCCAAGCTCGCCATTCTCGGCGGGCTGACCCGTATCGTCGACGATGCGGTGCTCGCCGGCCAGTCCGATGACCTCGCAGACGAATCCTACCGCGAGCGGATGTTCGACCTGGTCATGCGCCGCCTCGATGCTCTTGCCCCTTACAAGGCCGGCCTGCGGCGCGTGATGCCGGCGCTGCGGCGCGATCCCCTGGCACTCGCGGCTCTCAATCGCGGTGCGGTCAATTCCTGGCGCTACATGCTCGCCTCGGCGGGGATCCCGACGGAGGACGCGCTGGGAGGCGTGCGCGTGCAGGGCGCGGTGTTGCTGATGGCGCGTGTCGCGGACGCCTGGCTCGACGATGACGAACCGGAACTCTCCCGGACAATGGCGCGTCTCGATCGCGAACTGAAGACTGCGAGCTGGGTGATGTCGCGGGCCGAGGATATCCATCGGCTCACGGCTCCGTTGCGCGGACTCGCCCGTGCCTTCTGCGGAGCCCGTCCGCGGGTTCGCCGCCGGGAGCGTGGCGAGGATGGCCGCCGGGGCGAGGATAACGAGGATTTCGCTCCGGCCATCTAGCATCGCCGCGCGCCAGCAAAATGAGGCGAAAACGGGGCAGAATTAACAAGGCCTTAGTTGTTGCCCGGGGAGTGTGAAGAATCACACCTCGCGAGGCTTACTCGATGCCGTTTCTGAAGAAGCTTGCTGCCTTGTCCATCGGCCGTTCGTTCGGTCTCATCGCCATTCTCGCGGCCGTCCTCGCCATCGGTGGGGTGAGCTTCACGCTCGTCCAGGCCCGCAGCGAGATGATCGCCCTCAAGCGCGCCGAGATGAAGAACGCCGTCGAGGCGGCTGCATCGACGGTCAACAGCTATCTGGCGCGGGCTGATAAGGGTGAGCTGAAGGAAGCCGAGGCGAAGAAGATGGCGCTCGATGCCATTTCCGCAGCGCGCTTCGACAACGGAAACTACTATTTCGTCGTCAATTTCGACGGCATCAGCGTTCTGCATGCCAATAAGAAGATCGAGACGACGGACATGATGCCGTTGAAGGATGCGACCGGAAAGTTCTTCGTCAAGGAGATGGTCGAACTCGCCAAGGCAAAGGGCACCGGATTTCTCGACTATTTCTGGCTCAGGACCAGCGACAAGGAGCCTTCTCTCAAGATTTCCTATGTCGTCTCCGTGCCGAAATGGAACTGGGTCGTCGGTTCCGGGCTGCATGTCGACGATGTCGACGCGGCCTTCCGTGGCATGATGCTCGATGTGGCCAAGGTCCTGGTTCCGCTTGGCCTGCTCATGCTTGGTCTGGTCGTGTTCCTGAGCCGCCGCTCGTCGAGCATGCTGACCTCGCTTGCGGACACGATGAACGAACTTGCGACCGGCAATCTGCAAAACCCGATCGCGCATCAGGAGCGTGGCGACGAGATCGGCAGCATGGCGCGTGCTCTCGTCGTCTTCCGCGATGCGGCTCTGGCGAAGGAGGAGATCGAGGCCGACAAGCAACGCGTCGAGGCGCAGGCGAGCGCGCATCGCGACGCCGCCGACCTGGAC
>NZ_JBFTRC010000012.1:0-58410 GCF_056399325.1 Allobosea sp. 01N443 | reverse complement strand
GGATCAGGTAGGACAAGGCCGGTGTCATGCGGGCGACCAGGATCAGGATCGCGAACTTCGTCGCCTTGCCGCGGGCGATGCCGTAGCCCGCTGGCACGCCGACCCCGAGCCCGATCAGCACAGCCCCGCCCGTAACCAGGATCGAATTCCAGAGATAGAGCGCGAAGTTGTTCTTCTCGAAGACGTCGAGATAGTTCGCCAGCGTCGGCGGGTTCGGGATGAAGACCGGCGGGAAAGCGGTGTTGTCGAGTTCGTTCTTGAACGAGAGCGACAGCATCCAGAGGAAGACGAGGACGGCCGGCGAAACCAGTACGAAGACCGAAAGCGCAAAGCCGATCTTGGAGGCGAGCCGCTTCATTCCGCGTTCCACTTCGACTTCTGGCGCGCGTAGAGCAGCAGCAGCGAGAGCATGATGATGATGACGAAGAAGATCACCACCACGGCCGAGGCGTAGCCGATCTTGTAGAACTGGAAGGCCTGCAGATAGAGGAAGATGTTGAGCGTTTCGGACGCCGTACCCGGCCCGCCCTGGGTGATCACGAAGATCGTGTCGAAGGCCTTCAGCGCATCGATGGTGCGGATCACGATCGCCACCATGATGAAGGGCCAGACCAGCGGCAGCGTGATGTGGCGGAACATGTGCCAGGAATTGGCGCCGTCGATCAGCGCGGATTCATAGGGTTCCTTCGGCAAGCCGGCCAGACCGCCGAGCACGATCAGCATGACGAGCGGCGTCCAGTGCCAGACTTCGACCAGGATCAGCGTCGGGATCACGGTATGGGGGTCGTAGACCCAGGGCTGGGGTCCAACCCCGACGAGCGATAGCAGGTAGTTCAGCACGCCAAGCTGCGGGTGGAACATCATCGTCCAGACCAGTGCGACAGCGACGGGCGTCGCCATCATCGGCATCACGAAGATGGTGCGCAGTAGCCCCCGGAACGGGAACTCGCGGTGGAAGACCAGGGCCGCCGCCGTGCCGA
The DNA here is from genome assembly GCF_056399325.1 of Allobosea sp. 01N443. NCBI lineage: Bacteria > Pseudomonadati > Pseudomonadota > Alphaproteobacteria > Hyphomicrobiales > Alloboseaceae > Allobosea > Allobosea sp. 01N443. Next base: position 57,430 of record NZ_JBFTRC010000012.1, on the reverse strand, counting down.
AGACGATCGGCAGCACCACGGCGAGGACCGTGAAATAGGCGGTATGCCCCATCGATTCGAGGAAGCGCGTATCGCGCAACAGCTCCGAGAAGTTCTGCAGGCCGACGAATTCGGGGCCTCCGCCGATCTTCCAGTCATGGCCCGACATATAGAGCGTGAACAGCCACGGGAAGACGATCACCCCGAGGATGACCAGCACGGCGGGCAACGAGAACAGCCAGTAGCGCGGCGTAAAATCCGCTGAATGTCTCGCAGGCAGCACCTTGGGCGTCGCGAGATCCGCTGGCATGGCGGTTGAGTTGGTCATGCTCTGCGCTTTGCTGAAAACGGTTTGTCATGCCCGCCCTGTGGCGGGCATTCGCGTCGTGAACATCGCCCTCCCCGAACGGGGAAGGCCATCATGGCCAGGGCATGCCCGGCCATGATGGTGATGGTCGTCAGCCCTGTTCGCTCTTGACCAGGACCGGCGCGAAGGTTTCGGTCGCCTTCTTCAACTCCGCAGCGACATCGGCACCGCCGAGCGCATTGGTCAGCGCCACGCCGAAGACATCGCGGAATTCGGTCACCGGAACGATCTGCGGCAGCGCAGCGCGGGCGACCTTGGCTGAACCCAGCAGACACTCGAAATATTGCTTGCCGAATTTCGACTGCGAGATGGTCTCGGTGTCGAGATAGGCCGAGGCACGCCCGGGCGCTCCGGCGCCGGCCTTGAGCATCGCGATCTGCTGCGCCTTGCTTGTCATGAACTGGAGATAGAGCCACGCGGCCTGCTTCTTCTGCGAGCCGCGCGAAATGCCCATGCCATCGGCGAACATCCCGGCATGATGCGCCTTCGGCCCGGGCGGCGTGATGCCATAGCCGACCTTGCCGACGATACGCGACTTCGTCGGGTCCTCGAGCGGCGTGGCAAAGCCGATGCCGTCGAGCCACATCGCGGCGCGACCCTGCATGAAGGTGGTCTGGCATTCATTCCAGTTGAAGCCGACCTGACCGGCCGGGCCGGTCTCCTTGTTCAGCTTCTTGTAGAGTTCGCCGGCCCAGGCCGCCTCGGGCGTATCGGTGAGCAGCTTGCCCTGGGGCGAGGTGGTCTCGATGCCCTGGCCCAGCAGCAGGCTGGCCCAGACCGGGACGTTGGCGTTCTTCAGGCCGCGCGAGACGAAGCCTGCGATGCCCTTGGCCGGATCATGCAGCTTGGCCGCGACCGTGGCGATCTCGTCCATCGTCTTGGGATAGGCCACGCCCTTCGCGTCGAAGAGCTCCTTGTTGTAGTAGATCATCCAGTAATCGACGAAGAACGGGATCGTATCGAGCGATCCGTCGGCCTGGCGCGCATAGGCGACCGGTCCCGCGCCAAAATCATCGAAGTTGAAGTCCGGCGAGGTCAGCGAGGCGTCCTTGATGAAGGGCGTCAGATCCTCGAACCACTTGCCCTTGGCGGCCATGCGCTTCTGCACATGCAGCGAGATGCCGCTGACGTCGAAGCTCGGCTTGCCCGAGGCAAACTCGATTACCGCCTTCTGGCGCTGCTGCTGCTCCGGCACCTGTTCGGCCGAGACCTTGATTCCGGTGAGCTCGGTGAACTCCTTCTCGGCCGCCTGCATCAGGTCGGAACGCGGGTTCTTCACCAACAGCACATCGATCGTCGTGCCGGCAAAGCGCTTCCAGTTGAAGGCGGCCTGCGCATGGGCTTCGCGCAGAACCATCGGCGAACCGACGGCGCCCGCCGCGCCCAACGCTGCGGCCCCGCGCAGAAGCGCGCGCCGGCTCGGCTTCAGAATGCTGTCTGTCATGACTGTCCTCCCTGTGGACGCGGATTGCGGCCCGTTGACGAGCCTGCCTGTTTATCCGGCTGTGCGCCGGTCCCGTCGAGACTTTGCCCTTCGGATCCGGCGCTGACGCTAATCGCGTTCGAGGTCGGTTGCAAGCTGACATGTTGGCGTGCACATAGTCACTGCAGCACATTCCTGGACCCGCATCCATGCCCGCAATTGCGCCGCCCCTCCCCTCGCGAAACCTTGGCCGCACCGGACTGAAGGTCTCGATACTCGGCTTCGGCGGGGCGCCCCTCGGTGATCTCTATGCACGGCTCGACGAGGCTCAGGCCGTCGCAACGGTAGAGGCTGCCGTCGCCAGTGGTGTCACTCTGATCGATACCTCGCCACTCTATGGTCACGGATTGTCCGAGCATCGCATCGGTGCGGCATTGCGCCGGGTCGACCGCGAGAATGTGCTGCTCTCCAGCAAGGTTGGCCGCGTCGCACAGCCCTTCATGGGGCGCGGCAACGGCTCGGGCTATCTGGGCGGCCTGCCGCATGGCATGCGTTTCGACTATTCCTATGACGGGACCATGCGCTCGCTCGAACAATCCGCCCTCCGGCTGGGCATGGACCATATCGATATCGTCCTGATCCATGACGTCGACATCTGGACCCATGGCGCGGACGCCATCGAGAACCGGTTCTTCGAGGCAATGGCCGGCGCCTACCGCGCGCTCGACAAATTGCGGGCGGCCGGTACGGTCAAGGCGATCGGAGTCGGGGTCAATGAAGCGGAGATGTGCGAGCGCTTTGCCCATGCCGGCGACTTCGACACGATGCTGCTGGCCGGCCGCTATTCGCTGCTGGAACAGCCGGCGCTCCTATCCTTCATGTCGATCGCGCAGAAGAAGGGCATTGGCCTGATGCTCGGCGGCGTCTTCAATTCCGGCATCCTGGCCACCGGCCCCGTCGCTGGCGCCAAGTACAATTACAAGCCGGCTCCGCCCGAGATCCTCGCCCGGGTTGCCGCCATCGAGACGATCTGCCGGCGCCATGAGGTGCCACTGCGCCGTGCGGCGCTGCAGTTCCCGCTGGGCCACCCCGCCGTTTCCAGCGTCGTCATGGGAGCGGTCTCACCCGCGGAGGTCGCCGACCAGCTTGCCGAAATCGCCGCGCCGGTTCCGTCCGAGCTCTGGAGCGCGCTCAAGGCCGAAGGCCTGCTCGGCGCTGACGTTCCTGTACCGGAATAGCCCGATGCGGATCGACGCCCATCAGCATTACTGGCGGCTCTCACGCGGCGACTATGGCTGGCTGACCCCGGCACTGGGCCCGATTCATCGCGACTTCGGTCCACCGGACCTGGCGCCGCTGCTGGCACGGCACGGCATCGCGCGCACCATCCTGGTCCAGGCCGCGCCGACCGAGGCAGAGACGGCATTCCTGCTCGGCATCGCAGAGCACGACCAAAGCGTCTCCGGCGTCGTCGGCTGGTGTGATTTCGATGCGCTCGATGCGTCCGAGCGGATTGCCCGCCTGAGCGGCAATCCGCTGCTGGTCGGGCTCAGGCCCATGGTCCACGACATTCCCGACGAGAACTGGCTGGCCCGCCCTTCCCTTGCGCCCGCCTTCGCAGCGGTGGCAGCCCATGACCTCGTCTTCGACGCGCTGCTGCGACCGCAGCACATTGCGCCACTATTGGCCGTTCTCGATCGACATCCGACGCTCGCCGTCGTTGTCGACCATGCCGCCAAGCCGGATCTCATCAGTGGGGAGATCGCGAATTGGCGCGAGGATATCGCCGCAGTCGCCGCGCGGCCCCAGACCTTCTGCAAGATCTCCGGCCTCGTCACCGAAGCCTCGGCCGGCTGGACGACCGAGACCCTGCGCCCGGCCGTTTCGCATCTGCTCGCCGTCTTCGGTCCCGATCGCCTGATCTGGGGCAGCGACTGGCCCGTCGTCACCTTGCGAGCCGACTATTCCCGCTGGTTCGAAACCGTCGCGGAATTGCTGGCGCCCCTGCCCGAAGCCGATCGCGCCGCGATCATGGGCGGCAATGCCCAGAGGCTCTATCTCTCCCACCGAGGACGCAACTGATATGCTGAAGGGCATCGACCCTCTCTTGAGCGCCGATCTGCTCTGGGTTCTGGCCGCGATGGGCCATGGCGACGATCTGGCCATTGTCGATGCCAATCATCCGGCCGATACCGTTGCCAGCGCGACCGCCAGCGGAAGGCTGATCCGACTGCCCGGCCTTTCGATGGCCCGCGCGACCCGCGCCATCCTCTCCGTCCTGCCAATCGACGATTTCGAGCCCGGCTCGCTGCGTCGCATGGAGGTTGTCGGCAAGCCTGACGAGATCCCGCCGGTCCAGGCCGAGGTTCAGGCCGAAATCGACCGCGCCATGGGAGAGCCCGTGCCATGCCTCGGCATCGAGCGTTTCGCCTTCTATGCCGCGGCGAAGGCGAGCTTCGCTGTCGTCCAGGTCGGCGACCCCCGGCCCTATGGCTGCTTCCTGCTGCGCAAGGGCGTCATCGCGGGGCTTCCAGGCTGAGCCCGCACGAGGGTTGGCAAGCACGCCTGCACCGCTCAGGATCGTGACGCCGTCGGCGCAGCTTCGACAGACTGCGCTGACGTGCCTGGAGGATGGCTTCATGGCCCTCGCGAACGCCCATATCGGCACGACGAATTTTGCGACGACGATCAGAATGGGCGGCCGGACGCTGGTTGCCGACGAACCGGCTGCCTTGGGCGGAGCCGATGCCGGGCCAGCGCCCTATGACCTGCTGCTCGCCAGCCTCGGCGCCTGCACGGCCATCACCTTGCGGATGTATGCCGAGCGCAAGCAGTGGAGCCTTCAGGCTGTCGATATCGATCTGCACCACGTCAAGGTCGAGAATCGTTCGAAGATCGAACGTGTCATCACGCTGACGGGCGATCTGTCTGAGGATCAGCGGATGCGCCTCGCCGATGTCGCCGAGCGTACACCCGTGACCCTGACGCTGAAGGCCGGCGCCGATATTGCGACAAGACTGTCGGACGGTTGACACCCTCGTTTGTCCGTTTCCGTTCCGGCACCCACGCCGCTAGAAGAACCACGCTGAGCGATCGGTCACGCCCGTGCGCCCATGGCACGATCCGATTCAACCGAGCCCCKCCTGCTGCGAGCCTGCCCATGCCTGACACTCTCCTCTATCTCGCCGAAGCCGACATCGCCGGGCTCGAACTCGATCCGGCGCTCGCCCGCGCGGCGGTGAAGACGATCTTCAAGGCTCATCACGACGGCCAGACGCTGAGCAAGCCCAAGCTTGCGCTCGATATCGGCCCCGGCCACGCCTTCCAGTCGCTTTGCGCGGCCTCGCCCGCGATCGGCATGGCAGCGACGAAATGGCTCGGCATGGCGCCCGCCGCGAATGAAGCGGGCACGCCCGGCATCCACGCCATGATTGCACTCAACGACTATGCATCCGGCACGTTGCTGGCCATCCTCGATGGCAACCTCGTCACGGCGATCCGCACGGCGGCCATGTCCGCGGCCGCGGGCGCGTTCCTGGCACGGCCGGAAAGCCGCACCATCGGCTTCATCGGCTGCGGCCTGCAGGCTCGCTCGCATCTTGCCGCGTTCAAGTCCCTGCTGCCCGGCCTGACCGAGCTTCGCGCTTTCGGCCGAAGCCGCCGCACCACCGACGTCTTCATAGAGCACGCCCGCGACCAGGGCCTTGCGGCGAAGGCCCATGATGACGCCAGCGACGTCGTTCGCAGCAGCGACGTGATCATCACCTCCGTGCCCATGCAGCCCGGTTTCGCGCCCTTCCTCGATCCTGCCTGGTTGAAGCCGGGGGCCTTCGTTGCGGCCGTCGACGTCGCCCGCAGCTGGCTGCCGGATGGCTTGCGCAAGCTCGACCTCTTGGCCACCGACGATCACCAGCAACAGGCGGAGAGCCCACCGATCGCTCGGGATGTCGGCCCGCTCGGCACCTTCGATGCCGACCTGACGGAACTTGCCGGCGGGGTCCGGCCCGGACGCCTCGACGCGGAGCAGCGCGCCATGTTCATTTTCCGCGGCTTCGCGCTCGCCGATCTCGCCGTGGCGGCTACCGTCTATCGCGCGGCCGTGGCCAGGGGAGCCGGCCTGCGCCTCCCGCGCTGAGACTGCGTCTGCAAACAGGAAGACAAGGCAACGGAGCTCTGCTAGCGTCACATATTCATCCATAGGAATATGTGAGATCTTCAATGCTTGACCGGCGCGCCTTTACTCTCGGAGCCAGTCTGACGGCGGCGGCCCCGTTCTGCGGCGGTGCGGCACGAGCCCAGGTCGTGGCGCGGGCCGGGCTCGGCAAGGCCGAGATCCTGGTGCTGAGCGATGGGGGCTTCCAGCTGCCGCTCTCGATGATCGCGCGCGATACGCCGCTGCCCCAGCTCGAGGCGATGACCGGCAGCAAGGGGCCAGCCGAGACCGTGCTGAACGTCACCTGCCTGAAGCGCGGCAGTGAGACGATCCTGTTCGATTGCGGCGCCGGCGCGCACTTTCTTGCCGGCAGCGGCAAGCTCGCGGCAAGCCTGGAGGCCGCCGGTAYCGCGCCCGACAGTGTGAGCCATGTCGTCTTCACCCATTTGCACCCGGACCATCTCTGGGGGGCGCTCGACGAGTTCGACAGCCCGGCATTCCCGAATGCGACCTGGCTGGCGGCCCGCGACGAGGTGGCGTTCTGGACTGATGCCAAGGTCTATGAGCGTCTCTCCGAAGACCGGCACGCCTTTGCAGCCGGCGCACAGCGCGTCCTGAAGGGTCTCCAGGACGGGCTGAAGACCTTCGCCGCAGGCGAGGAAGTGCTGCCGGGAATCGCGGCTGTCGCGACGCCCGGCCATACGCCGGGACATGTCTCCTTCGAGATCAAGGACGGCAGCGACAGGCTGCTCGTGCTGGGCGACGCGGCGACGCATCCGGTCGCATCCTTCGCACATCCGGAATGGCGCCCAGCGTCCGATCATGACCCGGATCAGGCGGTCCAGACCCGCAAGACCGTGCTTGGCCGGGCCGCCGACGAGAAGCTGCGGGTGATTGGCTATCATCTGCCAAAGGGCGGGATCGGTACGGTCGAGCGCACCGGGCAGTCCTTCCGCTTCATCCCGTCCGCGGCCTGATCGGCGGAAGAACGCTCAATCGCAGCGACGGCGGCGCGCGAAGCGTTCGGCCAGCATCTCGCGCACCGAGCCCTCGACGAGAACTGCGATACCGATGCGGGCGCCGAGCATCATGCCGGCGACCGCCAGCGGCCAGGACAGCGCCATCAGCGAGCCGGCCGTGACGCCCTGCCCGATGGTGCAGCCCCCGGCGAGAATGCCGCCGAATCCCATCAGCGCACCGCCCGCCAGATGGCGGCGCATCTCGTGGTGATCGTCGAAGGCCTCCCAGCGGAACTCGCGATCGTAGAGCGCCGAGGCAAAGGCTCCGAGCATCACCCCCAGAATGGTGCCGACCCCGAAATCGAGGAACCCGATGGGGTGGGTCAGGACCGCGTAGAGCGCCCGGCCGATTGGCGAGACGAAGGTCAGGCTCTGCGGGCGCGGAAACGCGGCGAATTCGTCGATCGCCACACCTGTCGCCCACCAGCCTGCAACGACGCCGAACCCCAGCGTCAGCCCGGCCAGCAGCAGCCGCGGCGAACGCCGCAACCGAGGGTCAGCGAGCACAGCCAGTATCAGCACCAGGGCGGCGACGAGAACGATGGCAAGCCGCCAGTCGCCGAGACCGAACCAGGCGAGCAGTGAAGGCAGATCACCCTGCACTCCACCAGGTATCGGCAGGGCGACCGTCTCGAGCACATCGATTCGAAAGGAAGCCAGCATGCCGCGGAGCGTGGCATAGGCGACGGCACCGAAGACCATCATCACGATMAGGCTGCGCAGGTCGCCGCTGCCGAGACGAACGAGAGAGCCAAAGCCGCAGGTGCCGACCAGCGCCATGCCGATCCCGAAGACCGTGCTGCCGAGCAGGATCGAGAGCCAGGGCAGGGCCGAAGGCACATAGGTCGAGAGCCGGGGCGAAAGCCAGCCGAAGCCGACCAGAAGCTGCGTGCCCACGAGCGCAACGGCGAGCGCAAGCCCGAAGATGCGCAGGCGGCGCGTATCGCCACCCATCCAGGCGTCCTCGATCGCCCCGAAGGAGCAGAGCCGGGCACGCCGGGCAGTGAAGCCGCAAGCCGCGCCGATGACGACGCCGATCAGCGTCACGGCCCAGGTCGGCAGAGGTTCCATGATCGTCAGACGCCCCTGCCGGCCCCCATTTCAATCACGCAAGCGGTCCGTGCTCTCGGGACGGTTGCAGAAGATGTCGTAGATCACCGAGATGACCTGACGCACATCGTCATTGGCGAGGCTGTAATAGATCGCCTTGCCGTCGCGGCGGGTGGTGACCAACTGGTCGAGCCGCAGCCGCGCCAACTGCTGCGAAACCATCGGCTGGCGCAGCGAGAGGATGTTCTCAAGTTCCGTTACGGTGCGCTCGCGCTCGGCCAGCAGACAGAGCAGCAGGAGCCGGTTTTCGTGGGACAGGGCCTTCAGGAAATCGCTGGCCTTGCGGGCCTTGCGCATCAATTGATCGAGCTCGGCCGAGAATTCGGCACCGTCGCGCAGCTCGGCTTCAAGGGCCTTGGAGACAATCGCGCTCATTTTCGTTCCATTGTCGCGGACTGGCCGCGGGTTCGATGGCTGGGACTGTCCATGCCAGCAAGCATCTTGCCAAGCAAACCCCAGAATGCGTCGTCGCCGATATAGCCGGTGATCCGGCCGACCTCGCGCCCTTCATCCATCAGGACGAAGGTCGGCGTGAAGCGGACCGGTGCAGCAAGTCCAGGCTCATCAGCGCGGGTGGAACCGAGATCGACCCGCCTCAGCGGTGCTGCCTTGCCCTCCGGCGTGTTGGCATAGACAGGCGCGACCTCCCGGTCCCAGCGGGCGCACCAGATGCAGCCGTCGCGTTCAAACATCACCAGCTCTGCCGCCCGCAACGGCAGGGTGACAAGCGCCAGCCCCACCAGTGCTGCGAGGCCGGCATGCCAGCTCAGCCATTTCGCGATTGCTTTCATCCGACAAACATAGTCGTATTCATATGTTTAAACAATTGGCGGGTTGAACCTTGTTCGACATCTCGATCGCAGGGGCTTTCGCAGCAGGTCTGCTCTCCTTCCTGAGCCCCTGCGTGCTGCCCCTGGTGCCGCCGTATCTCTGCTTCCTCGCGGGTGTCGGCATCGGCGAATTGTCCGGCTCGGACGGCGCGCTGACGGCCGCGCAGCGTCGCCGCATCATCGCCATGGCCGCCGTTTTCGTGCTCGGTTTCGCCACCGTCTTCGTCGCACTCGGCGCCACCGCCTCGACCATCGGGACCTGGATCACCGCGCATTTCGACACGCTGTCCATCGCCGCCGGTGCAATCATCCTGGTCATGGGCCTGCATTTTCTCGGATGGCTGCGGATTCCTCTGCTCTACCGGGAGGCCCGTTTCCAGACATCCGCACGTCCCGCCGGCCTGCTCGGCGCCTATCTCGTCGGGCTTGCCTTCGCGTTCGGCTGGACGCCCTGCGTCGGGCCTGTGCTGGCGACGGTGCTGATGGTCGCGGGCGCCGAGGGCAGCGCCTCGCGCGGCGCGCTTCTGCTCGCATCCTATGCGCTCGGCATCGGCCTGCCCTTTCTGCTGGCGGCGGTCTTTGCCGGTCCCTTCCTGACCTGGCTCTCCCGCTTCCGCCGGCACATGGCCGTCATCGAGAAGACGATGGGCGCCGCACTCGTCGTGACAGGCTTGCTGTTCATCACCGGAATGATGCCGGCGCTCGCCGGCTGGCTGCTACAGACCATCCCGATCCTCGGCACGATCGGCTGAAGGGAGAGTTTCCATGCTGACCCGACGCAGGCTTCTCGGCTCTGCCCTCGCCGTCTCCTTCGCGCCTCAGACCCTCGCCGCCGCCAGACTCGGCGAGGACGGGCTCTACCAGCAGGACTGGTATCTCGAGAGCTTCCTCGACCTTTCCGAAGACATCGAGACCGCGACCCGCAACGGCAAGCGCCTCGCGATCATGTGGGGTCTCAAGGGCTGCCCGGCCTGCCGGCGAATGCATGAGGTACATCTCGCCGATCCCAAGATCGAAGGTTACATCAAGGCCAATTTCGAGGTGCTGCACCTCAACCATATCGGCGCCCGCGAGGTCACCGATTTCGACGGACGCAAACTGGGCGAGAAGGCGCTGGGCGAGGCCTATGGCGTGCGCTTCACTCCGACGATCCAGTTCATGCCCGAGAGCGCGGAAGGACTTGGCCAACGCAAGCCGCAAGCCCGCGAGGTCGCCCGCATGCCGGGACTGCTCGAACCACGCGATTTCCTCGCCATGTTCCGCTTTGTGCGGGAGAAGGGCTATGAGACAGCGCCCTTCCCGGAGTGGCTGAAGCGGCAAGGCGCCTGACGTTGGTCACCTCCAAACGCAATCATCCCGGCCACGGAAGAACCGAGGCCGGGATGACGTTTACTGCCGCTGGGCCTTGCCGCTACTTGTTCACCGGCGATTCCGGGTCGAACAGATAGGCCATCACGTCCTTGATCTGCTGTTCGCTCAGCACCTTGTTGGTGCCGAAGCGGGGCATGTTCGAACAGGGCACCACGGCCTGTGAATTATAGATCTTCGTGTAGGCGTCCTTGATCGCCTCGGCGTCGTATTTCCGGTCCTTGCCATAGGCGGCGAGGCTCGGGCCGAGCGTGCCGTAGCTCAGCTCCTTGGGATCGAGCTGGTGGCAGGCGAAGCAGTTGCCGCCGGCAATAGTGTCCGGTGGATCGGAGAACTGACCGCCGCGGCCGTTATTGGCGACCTTGTAGCCTTCCTTCCAGTTGCCGAGGAATTTGCCGTCGGCGGGATAGCTGACCCTGGCGAGTTCGCGCTTGGTGATGGCCTCCGCATCCGCGGACGAAACCTGATTGCGATGGACGTTGCACGCCGCCAGCGATTCATCCGGCGTGATGCGCGCCTGCCATTCCGCCGGCGCCTTGCCGAAAGTGGACTTCACATAGGCCTCGATCGTCGCCTGGCTGGGCTTGGCCGGCTTGTCCTGCGCAAGGGCTGGCGCACAGAGCACGAAGCTGCCCAGGGCGAGGGAGGCGAAAGCTGATCTGATCATCGGTTCAGTCCCCTCAGCGCTTGATCGAAGGCACATTGAGTTCACCGCCGGCCGCCTGCTTGTTCAGGAAGACGGTGAGCGCGGTCAGACTATCCGAGCCAAAATCCGGCACCGGCCAGCGCTGCTGCCGATAACAGTCCCAAAGGCGGTGCTGCATCGTGCGAAGCGCGCTCTGGGAGACCCGATAGGTCGGCCAGGTCGCCATCGTCGCCTGGGCAGYGGCCCCCGGCACGGACAGGTTGGGCAGGCCCTGAAGGCGGATGCGCTTGCCTTCCTCGGCGTGGCAGGTGGCGCAGGAGAAGTCCATCACGCCGCCGCGGCGATAGAACAGCTCCTCGCCGACAGCCGCCATTTCAAGTTCCTTGGCGTGCTTGAGCTGCGGCTCGAGCTTCATGCCGTTCGACTTGTTGGCGATGAAAGCCGTCAGGTCCTCGAGATCGGATGCCTTTCCGGGAGAGGAGAAGCGTCGCGACAGCACGTCCTTGGTGTCGAGCCCCTGGACCTTGTCCATGCACCAGAGCAGGCGCTGCTCCAGATCCATGACCTTGTCGGCATCCGCGAAATGGCGCGGCAGCCGCGCATAGGCTCCCTCCAGCTTGCCGGCGCCCTCGCCGAGATCGCAACCTTCCAGCGAGACATTCTTGGTGCCGCGCTTCGTCGTCCAGATCTCTTCGCCGCGATCGACTGCGAGATAACCCGGGTTGGAGAATGGGTCCGAGAGCATCTGGCGATAGCGCTCGATCTCCTTCTCGCTATCGTCCTGCGGCGGCGATTGTGCGGTCAGATGCCCGGCCGCGAGCGTCATGGCCGCGGCAAGAACTGCCGCGCCGATCACAGTGAGCTTCATGCCCTGCCCTTTCGTTTCCCCAGCCGGCCGCTTCATGCGACCTTCATTCCCGGCTTTCTTGATTTGAAAGCCTTTACATTCACAAAAAACAATATCACGATATGTCGAAATGATGTGCGACGGACGGTCGCGTCGTCAARAGCTAACCAGAATAATTCCAGGGAGGATGTCCGAATGGATTTTCAGCAAGCGGGGCTGTCGCGCCGTCACGCTCTCAAGGCGGGTGCCTTCGCCGCCGTGGCCAGCCTTCTCGGCGCCAAGCTCGCCTTCGCGGATGAAAAGACGGTCGCGGACGAACTGAAGAAGCTCTATGGCGACAAGCCCTTCGCCACGGGCAAGATCAAGCTCGATGTTCCCGAAATCGCCGAGAACGGCCTGGTCGTCCCGATCAATATCGAGATCGAAAGCCCGATGACGGACGCCGACTACGTCAAGGCCGTGCATGTCTATGCCGACGGCAACCCGCTTCCCGGCATCGTCAGCTACAGCTTCACGCCAGCCTGCGGCAAGGCCTCGGCCGCGACCCGCATGCGCCTCGCCCAGACCCAGAACATCGTCTGCGTCGCCGAGATGTCGAACGGCGCGCTGCATATGGCCAAGGCCAATGTGAAGGTCACGATCGGCGGTTGCGGCGGCTGAGACCTGCGCGTTCCAGCCCCGACAACGACAAGATCACGGTGAGGATACCCCATGAGCACCAAGCCCACCCCGCGGGTCCGCGTTCCCGCCAAGGCCGCCGCAGGCGAGATGATCGAGATCAAGACGCTGATCTCGCACGAGATGGAATCCGGCCAGCGCAAGGACGCCAAGGGCGAGACGATTCCGCGTAAGATCATCAACAAGTTCAGCGCGAGCTTCAACGGCAAGCCGGTTTTCTCCGCCGATTGGCATCCCGCGATTTCGGCCAACCCGTACCAGTCCTTCTTCTTCAAGGCGACGGAATCGGGTGAATTCACCTTCACCTGGAAGGATGATGACGGTTCCGAATACACCGCCAAGAACAAGCTGACGGTCGGCTGATGTCTCGCCGGCCGCGACCCGGCCGGTTGCTCGCATCGAACGGACAAGCGGGGCGAAACGTCCCCGCATGAGGGCGGCTGCGCGCCGCCCAAGGGTGGATCATGATCTCACGGCGCGATTTTCTTCAGGCAACATCGGCTGCTGCGGCCATCACGCTGGCTTCCGGATTGGGCCCGCTCGGCCGCGCAGCCGCGCAGCAGCGCCTGTCCCAGGCCGACATCCTGCGCTTCGACCCGCTCGGCACCGTGACGCTTCTCTACGTCACCGATATCCACGCCCAGCTCGTGCCGCTGCATTTCCGCGAACCCTCGATCAATCTCGGCGTCGGCGAGGCCAAGGGTCAGCCGCCGCACCTGACCGACGCGGAGTTCCGGGAGCATTTCAAGATCGCCACGGGCTCGGCCGACGCCTTTGCCCTGACCTCCGACGACTTCACCTCGCTTGCCCGTCAGTACGGCCGGATGGGCGGGCTCGACCGCATCGCGACGCTGGTCAAGGCGATCCGCGCCGAACGCGGAGACGATAAGGTTCTGCTGCTCGATGGCGGCGACACCTGGCAGGGCAGCTGGAGTTCGCTCCAGACCAGGGGCCAGGACATGGTCGACGTCATGTCGGCCCTGAAGACCGATGCCATGGTCGGCCATTGGGAGTTCACGCTCGGCGCCGAGCGCGTCAAGGAGATCGCGGAGAGCGCATCCTTTGCATTCCTCGCCCAGAACATTCGCGACAAGGAGTGGAACGAACCCGTCTTCAAGCCGCGCAAGGTCTTCGAAAAGGGCGGCGTCAAGGTTGCGGTGATTGGCCAGGCGCTGCCGCGTACCGCCATCGCCAATCCGCGCTGGATGTTCCCTGACTGGGAGTTCGGCATCCGCGAGGAGGAGATCCAGAAACAGGTCGAGGAGGCCCGTGCCGAGGGCGCAGCCATCGTCGTGCTGCTCTCGCATGACGGTTTCGACGTCGATAGGAAACTGGCCGCGCGGGTCAAGGGCCTCGACATCATCCTGACCGCCCACACCCATGACGCGATGCCCGGTGTGGTGCGCGTCGGCAATACCGCCCTCGTCGCCAGCGGCTCGCATGGCAAGTTCCTGTCGCGGCTCGACATCGCGGTGAAGGACGGCAAGGTCGCCGATATCCGCTTCAAGCTGATGCCGGTCTTCTCCGAAGCGATCACCCCCGATACCGAAATGGCGGCGCTGGTCAGGAAGCTCCGCGAGCCCTTCGCCGCCGACCTCGCCCGCGAGATCGGACGGACCGAGTCGCTGCTCTACCGGCGCGGCAACTTCAACGGCACCTTCGACGACCTGATCTGCGACGCCATGATGAGCCAGCGCGACGCCGAGATCGCACTCTCCCCCGGCTTCCGCTGGGGCGGGACGCTGCTTCCCGGCGAGCCGATCACCTGGGAGGCGATCACCAACGCGACCGCGATCACCTATCCCAACTGCTACCGCATGGAGATGACCGGCGCCCAGCTCAAGGAGATCCTCGAGGACGTCGCCGACAATATCTTCCACCCCGATCCCTATTTCCAGGGCGGCGGCGACATGGTCCGCATCGGCGGCATGGGCTACGCCATCGATATCGGCAAGCCGATGGGCAGCCGCATCTCCGGGCTGACGCATCTGAAATCCGGCAAGCCGATCGATGCGTCCCGGAAATACGTCGTCGCCGGCTGGGCCAGCGTCAACGAGGGCACGCAAGGGCCGCCGATCTGGGACGTGGTCCGCGACCATGTCGCCCGCACCAAGACCGTTTCGATCACGCCAAACGACGCCGTCAAGGTGACCGGCGCCTGACCCGCGCCATCCTCCCTGAACCCTCCCAATCCAGAGGAATCTGCCGCCATGACCTCCCCCCGCAACCGCGAAAGCCTGAGCAGGCGCCGCTTCCTCGGCGCGGCCGGAATGGCTGGCGCGGGGCTGGCCGCCTCGGCTACCGGTGCCCGCGCCGGGGCTCCCGACCCGCTGATCACCGACGTCCAGGACTGGAACCGCTATCTCGGCGAAGGCGTCGACAAGCGGCCCTACGGAATGCCCTCGCGCCATGAGAAACATGTCATGCGCCGGGACGTCTCCTGGCTGACGGCATCCCCGGAATCCTCGGTCAACTTCACGCCACTCCATGAACTCGACGGCATCATCACGCCGTCCGGCCTGTGCTTCGAGCGCCATCACGGCGGCATCGCCGATATCGAGCCGGCCAATCACCGCCTGCTGATCCACGGCCTGGTCGAAAAGCCGCTGGTCTTCACCATGGAGGACATCCGGCGTATGCCGCGGCAGAACCGCGTTTACTTCCTCGAATGCGCCGCCAATTCCGGCATGGAATGGCGCGGCGCGCAGCTCAATGGCTGCCAGTTCACCCACGGCATGGTCCATAACGTCATGTATACGGGCGTGCCGCTGAAGGCCCTGCTCGAAGAAGCGGGTGTGAAGTCGACCGCCAAATGGCTGATGCTGGAAGGTGCGGATTCCTCCGGCATGAACCGTTCGCTCGCGCTCGAGAAGGCGCTGGGTGACGTGCTCATCGCCTTCGCCATGAACGGCGAGGCGCTGCGGCCCGAGCAGGGCTATCCGCTGCGCGCCGTCATCCCCGGCTGGGAAGGCAATCTCTGGGTCAAGTGGCTGCGCCGCATCGAAGTCGGCGACAAACCCTGGATGGCGCGCGAGGAAACCTCGAAATATACCGACCTTCTTGCGGATGGCCGCTCGCGCCGCTTCACCTTCATCATGGACGCCAAATCCGTGGTGACCAATCCCTCGCCGCAGGCGCCGCTGAAGCACAAGGGGCGCAATGTGCTGTCCGGGCTGGCCTGGTCGGGACGCGGCACGATCAAGCGTGTCGACGTCACGCTCGACGGCGGCAAGAACTGGCAGAGTGCCCGCATCGACGGCCCCGTTCTCGATAAGTCGCTGACCCGCTTCTATGTCGATTTCGACTGGGCCGGCCAGGAACTGCTGATCCAGTCCCGCGCCATGGATTCCACCGGCTATGTCCAGCCGACCAAGGACGAGCTGCGCAAGGTGCGCGGCGTCAATTCCATCTACCACAATAACGGCATTCAGACCTGGCTCGTCCGGGCGAATGGGGAGACCGAGAATGTCGAGATCGCCTAAGCTCGCCCTGCTTGCGGGTTTCGCGGCGCTCGCCGTCGTCGCAGCCGGCCCGTTGATCGCGCAACCTCAGAAGCAGGCCCAGCCCAAGCCCGTGCCGCATGCCGCCGGCCAGCCCGCGCACGCGAAACTCAATCTCGGCCGCCTGGCGCTGCCGGAAGAGATCAAGGCCTGGGACATCGACGTGCGGCCCGACGGCATGGGCCTGCCGCCCGGCAAGGGCACGGTGAAGCAGGGCGACGAGATCTTCCAGACGCAATGCGCGAGCTGCCATGGCGAGTTCGGGCAGGRCAATGGCCGCTGGCCCGTGCTGGCAGGCGGCCAGGGCAGCCTGACCTCGGACCGTCCGGAGAAGACGATCGGCTCGTTCTGGCCCGATCTCTCCACCGTCTACGACTACATCCGCCGCGCCATGCCCTATGGCAATGCGCAGTCGCTCTCACCGGACGAGATCTACGCCCTGACAGCCTATCTGCTCTACCTCAACGACATCGTGAAGGACGAGGAGTTCGAGCTGTCCGATAAGAATTTCACCAGCGTCAAACTTCCGAACGCGTCGACCTTCTATGACGATGACCGCGAAACCACCGAGAAGGCGTTCTGGGGCAAGGAGCCTTGCATGAAGGACTGCAAGGCCGAGGTAAAGATCACCGGGCGGGCCGCCGTGCTGGATGTGACGCCCGATTCCAAGACCGCCCCCAAGGTGGATTGATGGGGACAGGCTGCGCCACCGCAAAGTGCGCATCCCGGGTGGCCCTGGCCGCCCTGGTCGGTTTTGCGGCGCTGATCCCCGTGATGTCCTGCGCACAGGCGGCCGGCGATCGCGCGCTCGGCGAGTATCTTTCGTCGGAATGCACYGCCTGCCACCAGACCAGCGGGCGCCATGATGGAGGAATTCCTGCCATCGTCGGCGTCCCCGTCGACCAGTTCATCGCACTGATGAACAGCTACAGGGACCGGCAGCGAGAGAACCAGGTGATGCGCACCATCGCCGGGCGCCTGAGCCAGGAAGAGGTCGAGGCGCTGGCAAGCTATTACGGCAGCCTCAAACCAGCTCCATAGACCGGAAGCCGGCGAAACCCGAGGGAGGGCCAAATGTCACATTCATTAGCGGACGCCACTCGTCGCAGCATGCTTCTCGCAGCGGCCTCCGGCCTTGCCGCAGCAGCAACACAAGCAGGGGCAGCGCCGCGTGACCTCAAGCTGACCGACCTTCAGAAGGAAGCCGATGTCGCCTGTGTCTATCATTGTGATTTCGGCGATCCGCAGCGCTTCGTTCAGATGCTGACCAACATCGCAAACCATTACTCTGCCTATGGTGCCGATCCGTTCGCCCTGCAGTTGGTCGTCGTCGCGCATGGACAGGGCGTGAAGTTCTTCCTGAACGACCTTACCGACACCAGCTGGCGCGACGAGGCCATGGTGCCCAAGATTTTCGAGCGGATCGAGGATGTCGCAAAGAACGGTCTCAAGGTTCATCTCTGCGAGATCACCTTCGATCGGCTGAAGCTCGACAAGGCCAAGGCGCGCGATGCCGCGTTTATCAGCTTCGTGCCGTCGGGCGTGGCAGCCGTGGCTGCGCTGCAGGCCAAGGGCTTTGGCTACATGAAGGTTGGATAGGCCCGCAGAAGGCCTGCCGGGATCAGGGATCACCGGGTTCACTGACGATAATGGGGAGAGAGAGATGCTGATCGATCGCCGTTCATTGGTTCTGTCCGGGCTGGCGCTCTCCGGAGCGACAACCCTTGGCGCCCCCGCAGTGCTCGGCCAGGCGAAGCCGCGCGTCGTCGTGGTCGGTGGCGGCGCGGGCGGTGCGACTGCAGCCCGCTACATCGCCAAAGACAGCAATGGCGCCATTGCGGTGACGCTGGTCGAGGAGAATGAGCGCTACCAGACCTGCTTTCACTCCAACCTCTTTATCGGCGGGTTCAAGAGCTATGACGAGCTCGTCCATGGCTATGACGCGCTGACGAAGAACAACGGCATCACGCTTGCGCGCGCCCGCGCCACCGCGATCGACCGCGACAAGAAAGAGGTCGTGCTCTCCACCGGCGAGCGCCTGCCCTATGATCGGCTCGTGCTCTCCCCTGGCATCGACCTCAAATATGATTCCGTCCCGGGCTGGTCGAAGGAGGCCGAGGAAGCGATGCCGCATGGCTGGAAGCCCGGCCGCCAGACCCGGCTGATCAAGGAGCGGCTCGATGCGGTGCCGGATGGCGGCCTGATCGTGATGATCACCCCGCCCAATCCCTATCGCTGCCCGCCAGGTCCCTATGAGCGTGCTTCGATGTTCGCCCATGTCCTGATGCAGACCGGGCGCAAGCAGGCGAAGATCGTCATCCTCGATCCGAAGGAGAGCTTCTCCAAGCAGGGCGTCTTCCAACCCGACTGGGAGAAACGCTACGGCACGATGATCGAGTGGCTCGGCCCCAAGGTGCATGACGGCATCAAGTCGGTCGATCCCAAGACCAACACCGTGGTGACCGGCTTCGAAACCTACAAGAACTGTGCCTTCGTCAATGTCATCCCGGCCCAGATGGCGGGCGCGATCGCGCGCGAGGCTGGACTTGCGCCCGCCGGCGGCTATTGCGCCATCGATCCCGCGACGATGAAGTCGGCAGCCGATCCCGCCATCTTCGTCCTCGGCGATGCCTGCATCGCTGGCGACATGCCGAAATCCGCCTTCTCGGCCAACAGCCAGGCCAAGGTCGCGGCCATGGTCATCCGCGGCGAATTGTCCGGGTCGCGCACCTTCCCGCCGCGCTACGTCAACACCTGCTGGAGCCTGGTCGACACCGACGACGCCATCAAGGTTGGCGGTCGATATGAGCCGAAAGACGGCAAAATCGCCGCTGTCGAGACCTTTGTCTCGCAGCCCGACGAGAGCGACGAGCTGCGCAAGCAGACCCAGGCCGAGAACATCGGCTGGTATGCCGGCATCACCGCCGACATGTTCACGTGATTGGCCCAGGCGCCGATTAGAAGCATTCTGAATTTCCCGCCGCGCGATTCCGTGCGGCCCGCTGCCGATGAAGGAACCATGATGAAAGCGATTGCCTGCGCCACGATCCTGATCGCTGCCGCGATCTTCGGGAATTCAGCCCAAGCCCAGGACGTCGCCGCCGGCGAGCGCTCCTGGAACAAGTGCCGCGCCTGCCACCAGCTTGGCGAAAGTGCCAAGAATACGGTGGGGCCCATCCTGAACGGTCTCTTCGGTCGGCATTCCGGCTCCGTCGAGGGCTACAGCTACTCCAACGCCAACAAGAACTCCGGCATCACCTGGGACGAGACCGTCTTCGCCGAGTACATCAAGGATCCGCGGGCCAAGATCCCCGGCACCAAGATGGTCTTCGCCGGCATCAAGAACGAACAGGAGATCAAGGATCTCACCGCCTTTCTCAAGCAGTACGACAAGGACGGCAAGAAGATGTGAGCTGAGGCCAGCCTCGATCAGGCCGGCCCACGCCTGCGCGACGACGGGATCAGCCCTGTCGTCGCGTTGCTTGTTCCGTCAGGCGTATTTTGGCATGAGCGCTCGCAAGCGTTCCGAGCCCGGAACGGATTCTCTGCTCGCAAGCCAAGGCTCCCGCCATGTCGGACACGAAGCGCCCCCGCATTGCCATCACCTACTGCACGCAGTGCAACTGGCTGCTGCGATCGGCCTGGATGGCCCAGGAACTGCTCTCGACCTTCGGCCCCGATCTTGGCGAAGTCGCGCTCCTGCCGGGTACAGGCGGGACCTTCCGGATCCATTATGACGACGTGCTGATCTGGGACCGCAAGAATGATGGCGGCTTCCCCGACGTGAAGGCGCTGAAGCAGCGCGTGCGGGACCGCCTCGACCCCGGCCGCGACCTCGGCCATCTCGACCAGAGCCACGGCTGAGCGATCCTGCTCGAGCGAGCCTCACGATCCCGGCGCCCGGCCGGGTATCACCTGTCGGGCGCGCTCTTCCTCTGCCCCGCCCTACCGACCGGAGCCCGGCAAGTTGAAGCTCAGGACCGCGAGCTCTGTCCTGTTATGCGCACCGAGCTTGCGCATGACATTGCGGACATGAACCTTGACGGTGCTTTCCTTCAGGTCGAGTTCATAGGCGATCACCTTGTTCGCCTTTCCATGCTGCACGGCCTCGAGCACTGCCGCCTGCCTGGGTGTGAACATCTGCCGGGGCCCCACCGGGTCTCCCGGCTTGCCGGCGCGACGCGACAACAGACTCCCCGACGGAATGAACACTCCGCCCGAACGCACCAGGCTCATCGCGCCGCGTGCCACGTCGAGGCTAAGCGTTGTCGGGATATAGCCTTTCGCGCCGGTCGCGATGGCCTCCAGCATCTCGTCGACGTCCTCGGTATCCGAAAGCAGGACCAGCGAGACATCGCCATCCGCGGCAAGGTCCTCGATCTCCCGCTCGATCTCCTTGCGGCAGCGCGGACCGCTCACATAGCGCAAAACCACCGTTCCCGGTCTCGGCGGGCTCGACCGCTCGCGACGCCATTCCGCCAGCGACGAAAACGTCTCGACCTCGTAATCACGACTTTGAGAGAGCAGGGATGAAGCCAGGCAATCACGGATCAATTGCCTGGCTTCGATGATGACGATGGCGGCAGGCTGCTCTCGGAGACGCGAAATCTCTTCGGCTCCCGAGCGAGTCAAGGATGGCCGCCGATCGGCCATGAGCGGCAGATTCTCACGTATATTTTCGAATATCATAACAATATCCTTGAATTAAAAGCGCATCGCCCCATAATTTTGCCAGAAATAAGTCTAAAAGGAGAACTGCCGCCGCTTTCTCCATGTATTAAATTTTACATCAATTCTAAGCCAGCCAAAGAAAATTATTCGGCGAACCAAACAAATGTTACCTTTTCAGCTCACCCTCCAGGACAAAAAATCGTGAAGACCTCATCAGAGGACTGTCTCTGCCTCTGCACCATTGACGGAGAGACCAGCCATACGGCGTAGCCGCTCCATGTCGTAAATGCTGAACTGGCCGGTCGCGAAGGACATCACCCGCTCAGCCTGCAGGAATTGCATGACGCGATGCAGGTGAACCCCGGTGACCCCGCAAGCCTCCGCCAGGTGGCGTTTCCCGAGCGGCGTCTTGAAGCCCCCGTCATGCATCAGCCCCCGGATCTGCAGGCGATCGTGCAACGTCACGACGAAATGGGCGAGCGCACGAGACGTCCGCCCCGCACCGAGCGCGGTCAGCGAATCCACGAGGCGGCGGCGCCCGGCAACCGCAGCACGCGTGATACTCCGCATGAAGCTCTCGTGCCGGAACATCTCGTCGACTCTCGCAGCAGCGAAACTGCACAGCATGACGGGGGTCAGGGCAATGATCGTGCTCTCTGAGGGGCCCGCCATCACCGTATCGAGACCGATCAGATCCCCGGGGAGGAGGATGGCGACGAGCTGACGCTCGCCGGACCCCAGAGCCCGGTACTCTGCAGCCCAACCGGAGAACAGCGTGAACAGGCCCGGCCGCGCGCCTCGTTCCAGGATCACGCTACCGGCTTCCGCAAACCTTTGCCCCTGCTTGAACTCTTCCAGGGTCGTAGCCTCCGCATCCGACACGCCATGGAGCGCGGGGATCTGCCGCAACGGGCATGTCAGGCACCACACGCGTTCCCGCGCGACGCCCGCATGGTTCGATGCCACGGCCGACTGGATGCGATGCATTACCCCCTCCGCCAAGGCCGCGCGATGGCCCGAAGGGTTAACTTATGTTAACCGCCAATCCCCGATAAGCTGCATTTGTCGGACCCAGTTTCAAACGTTTCATTGTACTTTGGCGCCCCAAAGGACTCCCCCACCGGGAAACTGCGCGTGGTGACGATCAACGGCTTCACGCATCGGCCGCGTGGACGTGCCGCTCCTCGCAGCACCGGATAAGAGCGGAAGCGACCCGCGCCAGCTGGGGTGTGACAAGTTCCGGGAAGATCGGCAGCGAGAGAAAACGCCGCGCCAGCCGCTCCGAGACTGGAAAGTCGCCGGGCACGTAACCCAACCCGGCATAGGCCGGCTGCAGATGAACCGGGCGGGGATAGTGGATGCCGGTCGAAACCCCCGCCTTGGCGAGTTCCGTCCGCAGCCTGTCCCGCTCTTCGCTCTGGATCGCGTAGACATGAAAGACGTGTTCCGCACGCCGGGCCGGAGCCGGAAGCTGCAGCTCAGTGTCGCCCAGCAGCCGCTCATAGGCCGCAGCGATCCGTCTGCGCTTCTGTGTCCAGCCATCGAGATAGGGCAGCTTGACCTGCAGCGCCACGGCCTGGATCGCGTCGAGGCGCAGATTGAAGCCGGGCCTGACGTGATTGGATCGTCCCTCCTGTCCCCAGTCGCGCAAGCTGCGCAGCAGCTGAGCGGCCTTGGAATCGTGAGTAACCACCGCGCCCCCCTCGCCGCAGGCCCCGAGATTCTTGCCGGGATAGAAGCTGAAGCAGCCATATGAGCCGAAGGCGCCTGCCCGCATGCCATCGCGCTCCGCGCCATGGGCCTGGGAAGCATCCTCGATCACGGTGATGCCGTAGCGATTGGCGATGGCGCCGATCGCCGCCATATCGGCAAGCCTGCCATGGAGATGGACGGGCACGACGGCACGGGTCGCCGGCGTGATGGCAGCCTCGAAGGCTTCCGGCGACATGGTGAAGCTGTTGGGATCGACATCGACCAGAACCGCCTTCGCTCCCGCATAGTGGATCGCGGCCACCGTTGCGACGAAGGTCATTGGTACCGTGATCACCTCGTCCCCGGGTTCGACACCGGCCGCGAGCAGGGCCAGGTGCAGGGCTGCCGTGCCGCTGCTCACGGCCACGGCTTCCCCGACACCGCAATATTCAGCGAACGCGCGCTCGAAGGCCGCGACCGGTTCGCCCAGGACATAGTTGCCGCTGCGCAGGACGGAGAGGACGGCCGCCTCGAGCGGCTCCTGCACCGTCTTGAACTGAGCCTTGAGATCGAGAAATGGGATCATGAGGTTTCCCCCAGTACGGTTTCAAACAACCTGGGCGCAGTGGCATTGGCTCCGGCATGGCCGATGACGCTGGCCGGGACCCCGGCGACCACCGCGCGGGCCGGCACATCACGCATCACGACTGCGCCGCAGCCGACCACGGCGTAGCTTCCAATCTCGACCCCGCAGCCAATGGTGGCATTCGAGCCGATCGACGCCCCTCGGCGCACGACCGTGGCCTCCTGGGCCCATGCCTGCGCCTCTCGCGATCCCCCCGGCCTGACCGCGCGCGGCATGCGGTCATTGGTGAACATCACGCCATGGGCGATCATGACCTCATCCTCGAGCACCACCCCCTCGCAGATGAAGGAATGCGAGGATATCTTGCAGCGCCGGCCGATGCGGCTACCGCGCTGGATCTCGACGAAGGGGCCGATCCGTGTGCCCGAGCCGATCGCACAGCCATAGAGATTGACGAGATCGGGGTGGCTGACGACGACATCATCACCGAAGTCCACGTCGATGATGGGCATGGCGCTCCCCTTCCCTGCTCCGGCAGAACGCTAGCGTGCAAAAGCGGAACCGGAACGATGGGAATAGGGCGCGCCTCGTTCGGATGAAGCCTATAGGCGGATCGCCCGGAGCAGTAGGCTCCCTACACCTTCCGACGAATTGCTTCTCCTCCCGTGGCAGCAGGACCTTGCAGGCCGCGCCACCAAGGTCTGCCGCGCCCCCGCCCGACGCAGCGCCTGACAATCGCCGGGGAAGGCCGGAGGCGCCGGCCTGGCGCACTGCCGCGGGCAGGATCCTTTCGATTTTTATTCGTGAATGAGCCGCCTGGCCGGCCGTCGCAGAGCAGATCCGCGCTCTCGCTCAGTGGACCGTTATCGCCAGAGCTCGACCCTGTTGGACAGAGGGGCCTCCGCTTTGGCAGATCGGCCCTTCCGGTTCAGTGAACGTATAGGTGACGGCGACGCATGATCCGGTCGAAGGCAGCGGCGCTCCGACGCGACCGGGTCGCCGCTCTCATGGTCGCCCGGCATCCAGGAAGCTGCGGACCAGAGCGACGGTCGCCGCAGGATTCTCCTCCATGATCCAATGTCCGCTACCGGGCACAACCGCGCCCTGGACGTTCTCGCCTGCGAACTTCATGACCGCAGCCATGCCCAGTCCGAAGGATTTCTCCCCCCCGATCGCCAGCACAGGGATCGTCAGCTTGCCCTTTGCCAGGAAGGCCTTGTTGTCGACAGCATCCTGATCGAAGGCGGCGAACTGGGCAAAGCCCGCGCGCATCGCCCCCGGCCTGGCGTAGAGCGCCGCATAATGCTCTCGCGCAGCTTCGCTGAACCGGCTGGGGGTCGCCGAGAATTCATTCCAGAAGCGATCGAGATAGATGCGCTCGCGGCCGGCGACGAGCCGCTCCATGTCGGGGCCGCCGAAGCGAAAATGCCAGAGAAGCGGATTCTTCAGGATCTCCTCCCAGGGGCCGACGCCCGGCAAGGGGGCATCGATCAGCACGAACTTCGTCACGCGATCGCGATACCCGGCGGCAAGCGCAAATCCGACCATGTTGCCGATGTCATGGGTCACCAGCTCCGCCCGGTCCACCTTCAGGGCATCGAGGACGCCGGCAATGTCGGCGGCCTGGTTCTTCTTGTCGAAGCCCTTTTCGGGGATGGCCGAAAGGCCCATGCCACGCAGGTCGGGAACGATCACGGTCCGGTCCCGCGCGAGATCGGCCGCCATCTCGCCCCACATGTCGCCGGTTTCACCATAGCCGTGCAGCAGGACGACCGCCGGCCCCTGTCCGCCGACCCGTACGTGCAACGTCGTGCCGTTGGCCGGGATCTCCTGCGTGCGGAAACCCGCCGGAAACGGAACAATCTGCGCCAACGCGGGGGCAGCGAAAAGAAGGGCGCCAGTAGCGGCGGCCAGGAAGCGAAGCATCGCGATCTCTCCTCATGTCTGGCCGGGCACTCCAGGGCACGGCCTTGCTCTCGACGAGATGATGGCGCTGCGCCATTGTCTGGAGTAGCCGCCAGAAAGCGAAACTGGTTTCCGGAAAGAGCGAACAATGATGAAGCTCGACGGGGTCGCGGCATTCGTGATGGTAGCGGAAGCCGGATCGATCACCGCTGCGGCCCAGCGCATGGGACTGGCCAAATCCGTGGTCAGCGAAC
Source organism: Allobosea sp. 01N443 (assembly GCF_056399325.1). Taxonomy (NCBI): domain Bacteria; kingdom Pseudomonadati; phylum Pseudomonadota; class Alphaproteobacteria; order Hyphomicrobiales; family Alloboseaceae; genus Allobosea; species Allobosea sp. 01N443. The sequence continues at coordinate 32,402 of NZ_JBFTRC010000012.1, read as the reverse complement.
GGCTGGCGGAGCTGGAGCGGCTGGTCGGCACGCGACTTGTGCAGCGAACCACCCGCAAGCTGTCGCTGACCGAAGGCGGCACCGCCTTCCTGGAGCGCGGCAGGCGCTTGTTGCGCGAGGCCGAGGAGGCCGTGGCAGAGCTCGCCGAACGGCGAAGCGAGCTGGTCGGACCACTGCGGATCTCCGGCCCCGTCAGCTTCGGGGTCCTACATCTCGGCCCGGCGATCTTTTCCTTCCTGGCGACCAACCCCAAGATCGAGCTGGCACTGGAGCTGGAGGATCGCTTCGTCGATGCGGCGGCCGATGGCTACGATGCCGTCATCCGCCATGGCCCAATCCATGACACGCGACTTGTCGCGCGGCACATTGCGAGCAGCCGCCGCGTCCTCGTCGCCTCGCCTGCCTATCTGGATGCCTGTGGCAGACCGGGGACGCTGATCGAACTCAGGCAGCATCGCGCGATCCTCTACATGAACCGGGACTCGGACTGGCGGTTTCACAGCGAGAGCGGCGCAGTCGTGGTGCGAGCGCAGCCGGCCGTGCGCGTCAATAACGGGCTGATGATGCGCGACGCCGCCCTGGCAGGGCTTGGCATCACCTTGCTGCCGACCTTTGTCGTCCATGAGCAGGTCGCCCGCGGCGACCTGCAGATCGTCGATGTCGGGATCGAGGCCGAAGGCGCTGAAGTCCACGTCGCCCATCCCCGCGACCGCGCAGCCTCCGTCAAGGTACGCTCCTTGACGGAACATCTGCGCCAGAGCTTCGGGAATCCGCCCTATTGGGAGACAGCGGTCGCCCAGGCCTCGCCGATGTCGTGAACACGACACATTCTCGGCACCGCACTGCGCCGCCGAGGCATTGGATGCATCTGCGCTCAGACCGAGCGGCTGTAGCTGCGCCCCGGCTGAGCGAGATAGGCATCGAAGACCGAGGCCACCTTGCGGACAAGCAGGCGCGAATCCTCCGGCATCAGCACGCGACTGCCGTCGAAGTGAATGACCCCGTCCTGCGCCAGCGCCTTCAGTCGCGGGAAGGATGGCGCCAGATCCTCCGGGTTCGCCTTGTGCCTGGCGCAGACGGCGCCGATATCGACCGTGAGATCGCACATCAGGCGTTCGATCAGCTCGGCACGCAGCCGGTCGTCAGCACTGAGCCGGAAGCCTTTGGCCGTGGCCAAGGCCCCGCTCAGCACACGCTCGGCATAGCGGCCGATGACGACCTCGTTCTGGACATATCCGCCGGGAAGGCGGCCGATCGCCGAGGCGCCGAAGCCGATCAGCGCCTCGGCGCCGTCAGTGGTGTAGCCCTGGAAATTGCGGCGCAGCACGCCGTCTGCCCCCGCCTGCCCCATGCTATCGTCCGGCAAGGCAAAATGATCGAGGCCGATGCGGACATAGCCGGCGGCGACCAGCGCCTCGGCCATTGCCTCAGCCTGCTCGTGACGTTCCAACCCGTCAGGCAAATCCGCCTCGTCGATCCTGCGCTGATGTTTCTTGAAGCCGGGCACATGARCATAGCCGAAGACCGAGAGGCGGTCCGGCCGCAACGCGACGCAGCGCTCGACCGTCTCGATGCAGGACCGGAGGGTCTGCTTCGGCAAGCCGTAGATCAGGTCGAAATTCAAGCCGCTGATGCCGGCAGCTCTGAGCCCGGCGACGACGCCTGCCGTCTGCTCGACGCTCTGGATGCGGTTGATGGCCGTCTGCACCACCGGATCGAAGCTCTGGACGCCGAGGCTCGCCCGATTGACGCCGGATGCAGCCAGCGCCTCTGTCACCGCCCTTGTCAGCCTGCGGGGGTCGATCTCGACGGCGATCTCGGCCGAGGGGGCGATGACAAAGCGCTCCCGCAACAGCGTAACCAGACGAAGGAAATCGTCCGGCGCGATGATCGTCGGCGTACCACCGCCAAAATGGACATGCTGGACCTGGAGCGGCGCAGCGAGCCGATCGGCAACGAGCGCGATCTCGCGGCGCAGGACTGCGAGATAATCGACGATCGGCTGGTCGCGCAGGGCAACACTGGTGTGGCAGCCGCAATACCAGCACATCGAGCGGCAGAACGGGATGTGGACATAGAGCGAGGCCTTCGTTCCGGGCCTCAGCGCCTGCAGCCAATCGCCATAACTTTCCGCACCGATCTCGCCCGTGAAATGTGGCGCAGTCGGGTAGCTGGTATAGCGCGGCAGGCGCTCGTCGAAATACCGCGCCCGGACATCGGTCATGACACGTATCCCTGTCTTGCCAGAGTCGATTTCAATGGCCCGTGTCTAGCGCGCCCCGGCGAACGATCCTTGATCCAGGACAAATGCCGCCCCGATCGATGGGGCGTGCTACCGACTCGAGAGGATTGGCCTCTGCGCGCGACCGCCATGGCTCCCAACGCAGTTCCGCCCATCGCTCAGAGCTCTTGCCAAGCACGGGCTCCTCTTCTGGAATACGCCACGCGCCGCCTGCGCTGTCGTCGCAGGTTGCTGCCGAGGCAAGCCCTCTGGGGTGCCGCGGCAGTTGCGTGCACGAAAATGGGGAACAGACCACACATGACGAAAACGCGGTTCGATATCTGGCTCGACCAGCATCACGCTGAGTTCACGGCGATCCGGCGCGACATCCATGCCCATCCGGAGCTCGGCCTGGAAGAACACCGCACGGCCGCGCTGGTCGCGGACAAACTCCGGGAATGGGGCGTCGAGGTGACCGAAGGCGTCGGCGGAACCGGCGTAGTCGGTGTCATCCGTGGCCGCCGGCCGGGCCAGGGCGCGATCGGACTGCGCGCCGACATGGACGCGCTTGCGCTCATCGAGGAGACAGGGCTGCCCTATGCCTCGCAGAATCCGGGCCGCATGCACGCCTGCGGCCATGACGGGCACACGACCATGCTGCTCGGCGCAGCGCGCTACCTCGCCGAGAACCCCGATTTCGCCGGCAGTGTGAATCTGATCTTCCAGCCGGCGGAGGAAGGACGCGGCGGAGCGCTCGCCATGCTGAAGGACGGGCTATTCGCGCGCTTCCCCTGCGATGCGATCTACGGGCTGCATAACTCACCAGGCATGCTGGCCTCGTCCTTCGGCACGTGCAACGGCCCGATGCTGGCTGCGGCCGATAGCTGGCAGGTGATCTTCCGCGGAGTCGGTGGGCATGGAGGTTCACAGCCTCACCTCTCGACCGACATCACCTATGCCCAGGCCCATTTCGTGCTCGGATTGCAGGGCATCATCGGGCGCAATGTCGCGCCGCTCGACACCGCCGTGATCAGCGTCGGCTATGTCCATGCCGGCTCGGCGGAAGMCAGCAATGTCATCCCGGCAGAGCTCGTCATCGGCGGTACGGCGCGCACCTACGCGCCGGAAATCCGCGATCTGGTCGAGCGACGGATTGCTGAACTTGCCGCGGCAACCGCGCAAGCCTGGGGCTGCACCGCGGAGGCCTCCTATCGGCGCGGACCGAGCGCCTTGCGGAACCAGCCGGATCAGGTCGCAGTCGCAGTGGCCGCCGCGTCCACTTCGGTCGGCGCCGCCAATGTCAATGGGGCGATCCGGCCGGGAACCGGGGCCGAGGATTTCGCCGAAATGATGCAGATCAAGCCGGGCGCCTTCATGCGCATCGGCAATGGCGTCGAGGCGGACGGCTCCTTCAAGGGGCTTCACACGCCGCTCTTCGACTTCAACGACGAGATCATTCCCGACGGCATTCGCTACTGGGTGAACATCGTCAGCGAAGAGCTTGGCGAGGATCTGCGGGCAGCCGCGGCCTGAGGCTACCTGCGCCACTTTCCCGCGCCGCCGGAAGCGGCGCGGGACCATACTCTGCTGTCGAAGGGGCGCAGCCTGTCCGCCCTCTTGCCGTTACGGTTACAGGCAACAGTTCCAGGCGCGCAAAACTTCGCCACGCTGGCAGTATGCCCTGCAGATGCGGGCCCTCAGTGCTGCGGCCGGAGGCTGCCATGGAGCAGGCGCAAAAGCGTGGACTGACGAGGCTCTTGCTGCGCTGGCCAGAACGGCGCGCGCAGCTGCGGGAAAAATTCGCCCGCGACCCCGGCTTTGCAGAGCTGTGCGAGGCTTATGAGGCAGCCTGCGAGGCCGAGTCCTATTGGACGAAATCGACACTGCCTGTGGGCCCGGCTCGAGCCAGGGAATACGACGCCCTCGTCTCCGCGACAGAACAAGATATCTTGATCCGGCTAGGTCTTTCTTAAGGGAGCCGACCCGGATTCTGGCGGAATTCATCGAATACTGTCTTGATCCATGCTGGCTCGCAGGGCATCATCGGGCTTTCAAGAGCTAATTACGGGTTTTCTTCAGTCCTAGCTGTCGAGGCGAGTGATGGGCGGGCGCATTGCAAGGCTGCATGACGGGAACCCTCCTCCCCAACTCATCCTTGCAGCGTTGGACACTCTGCTGGCGCACGAGGCCTTGCGCCTTTCCGAGCGCAACCGGCGCTTCCTCTCTTTTGTCGTCACGCAAACCGTTGCGGGCCATTCCGACCGTATCAAAGCCTACTCGATCGGCGTCGATGTCTTCGGCCGCGACGACAGTTTCGAGCCTGGCACCGACCCGATCGTGCGGATCGAGGCGACACGCCTGCGCTCGGCGCTGGCAACCTATTACGAGACGGCGGGAGCAAGCGCTCCCGTCAGAATCGCGATGCCACCCGGCAGCTACGTTCCATCCTTCACGTGGCAGCCGTCAGGAAATGGAGCCACGAGACCCGCTTTCGCTGCCGAGCCAACAGGGATCACGACCTCCGGCGCCAGCCTGCCGACAATCATCATCAAGAACCTGACGGACCGCGCGGCCCGGCTTGCGGCAGTTCATGGCGACCTGCTTATCGAAACCATCATGAAGCGGCTCGTCACAGCCGGCTTCAGACTGTTCGCGATGCCGTCTGCCGAGCGCAGAGCTGCCGCGATCGCGATCAGCAAACTCCTCCTGCACCCCGACGAGACTTACGCGCTCGATATCGCGGTCCATCCGATGTCGACCTGCCTGCGCTTTTCCTGGTGCGCCACCGATCTGCGCAGCGGAGAGATCATCTGCTCCGACTTCGTCGATGAGACCGAACGCGACGTGCCTTGTGCGAGCACCATCGACATGATCGCTGCGCAGGCAGTCCAATCGGTGTCAGAGGCTCTCGCCGACTGAACTGGTCGCCCGCCGCGCTCTTAGCTTACCGTAACTGTTACAGGCTTAAGCCCTTGCCGACCCCATGCGACCGTCGCCCGGCGCGCATGGGCCGCGTCCGACGGCTGTCGGGCTGGCCCGGAGCGTCGATCCGGCACCGGGAGTGATTCATGGAACGCCACAAACTCATGGCCGCCGCAGCCTTGGCACTGACGCTAGGGTTATCCGGCAAAGCCGTGCAGGCCCAGACGGCCCCGCCCCCCAAACCCAACATCCTCGTCATCTTCGGCGATGATGTCGGCCAGTCGAACCTCAGCGCCTATACGCACGGGCTGGTCGGGTACAAGACGCCGAACATCGACCGCATCGCCAAGGAAGGCATGTTGTTCACGGACTATTATGCCGAGAACAGTTGCACGGCGGGGCGTTCGACCTTCATCACCGGCCAGTCCTGCCTGCGCACCGGCCTGTGCAAGGTCGGCATTCCAGGCGCTCCGGTCGGACTGCAGAAGGGCGACATCACCATCGCCCAGGCGCTCAAGGCGCAGGGCTACGCCACCGGCCAGTTCGGCAAGAACCACCTCGGCGACAAGGACGAGTATCTGCCGACCAATCATGGCTTCGATGAGTTCTTCGGCAATCTCTACCATCTCAACGCCGAGGAAGAACCAGAGCGGCCCTATTGGCCGAAGGATGACGCCGCGTTCGTCAAGGCGATGTCGCCGCGCGGTGTGCTCAAGACCTCAGCCGACGGCAAGATCGAGGACACCGGGCCGCTGACCCGCAAGCGCATGGAAACGGTCGACGACGAGACCACCAGCGCCGCGATCGATTTCATGCAGCGCCAGACACGGGCCAACAAGCCCTTCTACACCTGGATGAACTTCACCCGCATGCACATCTTCACGCATGTGCGGCCGGAGTTTCGCGGCAAGAGCGGCATGCCCGGCAACGAATATGCCGACGGAATGTGGGAAATGGATCAGAACGTCGGCAAGCTACTGAAGACGCTTGACGATCTCGGCATTGCCAACAACACGATCGTGGTCTTTACCACCGACAATGGTCCCAACCTGTTCACTTGGCCGGACGCGGCGACGACGCCGTTCCGTTCGGAGAAGGACACGAACTGGGAAGGCGCGTTCCGCGTACCGGCGATGATCCGCTGGCCGGGCCAGGTCAAGGCCGGCGAGGTCAACAACGGCATCGTCTCCGGCCTCGACTGGTTCCCGACATTGCTCGCCGCCGCCGGCGACAAGGACGTKAAGGAACGCCTGCTCAAGGGCTGGCAGCCGCAGGGCAGCGCGGTCAGCTTCCGCAACCATCTCGATGGCTTCAACCAGCTCGATTTCATCACCGGCAAGACCGATAAGAGCGCGCGCAACGAGTTCTACTACTTCAACGATGACGGCGGCCTCGTCGCGATGCGCTCCGGCAACTTCAAGTTCGTCTTCGAAGTGCAGGAGCAGCGGGGGCAGATGGATATCTGGGCGCATCCTTTCACGCCTCTGCGCTTGCCCAAGATGTTCAACCTGCGGATGGACCCCTACGAGCATGCCGATATTTCCGGCAGCGGCTACGATCAATGGCGGGTCGAGAACGCGTACGTGATCGGCCTCGCGCAGATGAAGGCGGGCGCATTCCTGGAGACTTTCACCGAGTATCCGCCCAGCCAGCGGCCGGCGAGCTTCAACGTCGAAGGCATCCGCCGGGCGGTCGACCGGAAGATCGACGAGTCCTTCAAGAAGCGCGGCCTAGAGTGAGCCTGTCGCTCTGATATGTTGCCGGCCGGCGCCGCGAGGCGCCGGCTGAACTTCTGAACATGGTTCTAGAGCTGGGAACGGGCATGAGCGTGGGGACAGAAGCGCCGAGGCGGCGTCGCAGCGCTAGCGCGATCCCGGATCGCCGGTCCTTGATGCTATGCTCGCCCTGCCAGCTGGCTTGCTGTTCCTCTCGGGTACGGCCGCGCTGATCCTCCAAGTCATCTGGATCAGGCAGCTCTCGACCGTGGTCGGGGTCGAGGTCTATGCCGTGACGACCGGCGTCAGCGCCTTCTTCGCCGGCCTCGCGATCGGCGGCCTGATCTTTGGACCGATTGCCGACCGCAGCCTTCAGCCCTTGCGTCTCTACGCCGCTCTCGAAGGTGGCGTCGCGATCCTCGCCATGGCTGCGACCATCGGCCTGTCGCAGGCAGCTCCACTCTTTGCCCGACTGGAAGTGACGACACCGCTGCTCGCCTGGGCGATGGTGTTCGCGCTCGTCGGCCTGCCCGCCGTCCTGATGGGCGGCACGCTGCCAGCGCTGACGCGTTTCGCCGCCACCCGGCGCGACGATGTCGGTCAGGTCGGCGGCGGGCTCTATGCGGCCAATACAGCGGGCGCCATCACCGGTGCACTGCTCGCCTCGTTCCTTGTCATTCCCGCGGTCGGCATGCGCGGCTCGGCGCTCGTGGCCGCCGCAATCTGCCTGGTTGCGGCCCTCGCGGCGCTTGCAACGAACGCTAAGGCAGGCGTCGCAAGCGTCGACGCGGTCAAGCCGACCGATAGCGGCTTCTCGCCTTCGGCCGTGCTGGCCATCGCCCTCTACTCGGTCGCAGGCGGCATCGCGCTGGGTTACGAGGTGGTGTGGTCGCAGACGATCGTGCCCTTCATGAGCACGCGCAGCTTCGCCTTCTCCGTCCTGCTCGCAACCTATCTCACCGGGCTCGCGCTGGGGGCTGCCATTTTCGCGCGCTGGGCCGATCGCGTCACGAAGCCATGGAGTGTCTTCGGCCTGCTCATCGCGGGGGCCGGCCTGTCGGCCGCTCTGGCCATCGCCGTGCTCGGCCCCTGGCTGAGCCAGCTCCAGGGCCTGGTCGAGGCAGCAGTGCTGAATCTGACGGGCAGCGCCTTTGCCGGCATGTCCGCCCGATTTGCCGTCGCCGCGATCTGCGTCGTCCTTCCCAGTACCCTGTTCCTGGGCGCGGCCTTTCCAGCGGCGTTGCGCCTGATCGTCGCCCCCCGGCATATCGGCCGCGGTGTCGGCATGATCGTCGCGTTGAATACCCTCGGCGGCATTCTTGGCACGGCCATCACCGGCTTCGTCCTCATTCCGGCGCTCGGGCTCGTCCAGAGCCTCGCAGTGCTCGCCGTTGCCGCCGCGCTGGTGGGAGCCGTCGCTGCCTTGCGCGAACGGCGCGCCGGCTCAAAGGCCTGGATCGCGGCACTCGCCATCAGCGCCGCCACATGCGCGACCGCCATCCTCCTGCCATCCGATCGCCTCGCCACGCTGATGCCCGGCGCCCGCGGCGCGAGCCTTACCTTCTATGACGAGAGCCTGGGCGGCACGGTCGCCGTCGTCGAGCGGAGCTCGGGCCGAAACCGCTTCCGCCGTCTCTACATCCAGGGCGTCTCCAATTCCGGCGATGCGATGCCATCCCTGCGCTACATGCGGATGCAGGCATTGCTGCCGCTGATCATTCACAATCGCGAGCCGAAATCGGCTTTGGTGATCGGCTTCGGTACCGGCATCACGGCGGGAGCCTTGCTGACCTATCCCGGCCTCGACCGGCGCGTCGTTGCCGAATTGCTGCCGAGCGTCATCCGCGCGGCGCCGAATTTCGAGGGTAGCTTCCGGGCCGCAACCGACCCGCGTCTCGAGATCCGCCTGCGCGATGGACGCCGCGAGCTCCTGCGCAACCCGGATCGCTACGACCTGATCACGCTCGAACCGCCGCCGCCCTCTGCTACGGGCGTCGCCAACCTGTATTCGAGCGATTTCTATGCTCTGGCTCAATCGCGCCTTGCCGAGGGTGGCCTCGTCGCGCAGTGGCTGCCCCTGCCGACCCAGAACGACGAAGACACGCGGTCTCTGGTGCRCAGCTTCCTCGACGTCTTCCCGCATGCCACCCTCTGGACCACGGAGCTGCACGAGATGCTGCTGATCGGCTCGCAAGAACCGGTTTCGCTGGATCTGCAGAGGATCGCCGGCCGCTTCGCACAGCCGGAGGTGGCAAAGGCTCTGAGTGATGTCGGCATCGATTCCCCTGCGGCTCTCCTCGCGACCTTCGTCACCGATCGGCAGGGGCTGGAGCGCTATGCAAGTTCTGCTCGCCCCGTGACGGATGACGATCCGCGCATCGAATATGCAGGCTGGGTGCGGCGGCTCGAACTGGCGCGGACCTTGCCCATTCTCCTGGAGATGCAGGGAGAACCGCCGGTCATCGGTGCCGACGATGCATTCCGGGCCGATCTTGCAAATGAGCGCAGCAGACTCGTGACATTCTACGATGCCGGCCTTGCCGCCTATGTCGGCGACCGGGCGCGCTGGGCGCGGCAGATGCGGCGCGTGATCCAGGCCGATCCCGCCAACCCCTATTACAACTGGTTCACAGGGGGCCCTCGCGAATGAGCGAGCGCGGAAGCATTCTGCGGAATGCCCGCCCCCGGAAGCCCGACATTGAGAAGGAGAACCCGGTGCTGAACGTTCGAGCTGCCCTGGCCGTGTTGTTCCTGGTCTCATCCTGGGCGTGGAATGGCGCCGTCCTCGCCCAATCCGACCCTCTGCCATCCTGGAACGACGGCAAGGCAAAGACCGCCATCGTCGAATTCGTCAGAAGGGTAACGCAGGAGGGCGGCCCCAATTACGTCAAGCCGGCGGAGCGCATCGCCACGTTCGACAATGACGGCACGCTCTGGGCCGAGCAGCCGGTCTATTTCCAGCTTCAGTTCGCCTTCGACGAGGTGAAGCGGCTCGCTCCCCTGTATCCGGAGTGGAAGAGCAAGGAACCCTACAGGTCGGTCCTTGCCGGCGACATGAAGGGGCTGGCGGCCTCCGGAGAAAAGGGCCTCCTGCAGATCATGGCGGCTGCCCATTCCGGGATAACGACACGGGAATTCGAGCGATTGGTCGCCAGCTGGCTCAACACCGTACGGCACCCGACGAAGAAGCGCCCCTATACCGAGATGGTCTACCAGCCGCAGCTGGAGCTGCTGACCTATCTGCGCGCCAACGGCTTCAAGACCTTCATCGTCTCGGGCGGTGGCGTCGAATTCATGCGCGTCTTCGCCGACAAGGTTTATGGCATCCCGCCCGAACAGGTGGTCGGCTCCGCCGGTGCAGTGACATTCAGGCTGAGCCCGAGCGGCAAGCCCGAACTGTTCAAGGACGCCAAGGTCGAGTTCATCGATGACGGCCCCGGCAAGCCTGTCGGGATCAACCGCTTCATCGGCCGGCGACCGATCCTGGCCTTCGGCAATTCCGACGGCGACCTGCAGATGCTGCAATATACGACGGCCGKCGATGGGCCACGCCTGGCCCTCATCATCCATCACACCGATGCCGAGCGCGAATGGGCCTATGACCGCAAGTCGCCTATCGGTAAGCTCGACAAGGCTCTCGATGAGGGCCAAGCCAACGGCTGGACCATTGTCGACATGAAGTCGGACTGGAAGGCTGTCTTTCCGCCGGAGCCGTAGCGATGAACAAGGAAGACGTGGTCAAGCGCTTCAGGATCACGGACGGCGACAAGTTTCGGCTTTCCGACGTCGACCCCGCCGATGTTTGCGGTTTCGACATTGAGAAGGACGACGCCAAGGAGTTGCTGGCAGCCGGGGTCAAGCGTCTGCACGCGCTGCAGGAGCGGCTCTACGCCGAAGGGCGCTGGTCGCTCCTCGTCATCTTCCAGGCAATGGATGCGGCCGGCAAGGACGGCACGATCGAGCACGTCATGTCGGGCATCAACCCGCAAGGCTGCGAGGTGACGTCCTTCAAGGCTCCAAGCACCATCGATCTGCGGCACGATTTCCTGTGGCGCACCACCTGCGCACTGCCGGAACGCGGTCATATCGGGATCTTCAACCGTTCCTATTATGAAGAGGTCCTGGTCGCGCGGGTCCATCGCTCGGTGCTCGAAGCGCAGAACCTCCCGCCGAAGCTGATCACAGACGATATCTGGCGCGAGCGTTTCGAGAGCATGCGCGATTTCGAGCAGCACCTTTCGCGCAACGGCGTCGCGATCCTGAAATTCTTCCTGCATGTCTCGAAGGACGAACAGCGGCGCCGTCTCCTCGCCCGGATCGACGAACCGGACAAGAACTGGAAATTCGACTCAAGGGATCTGGCCGAGCGCGGTCATTGGGACGAGTATATGGGTGCCTATGAGGATGCGATCCGGGGCACCGCGACGAAGAGCGCGCCCTGGTACGTCATTCCCGCAGATCACAAATGGTTCACGCGGCTCGCCGTGGCGGCAGCCATTGGCGAAAAGCTCGAACAGCTCGACCCACAGTTTCCGACGGTCGACGACGACATGCGCAAGGCCATGGCACAGGCGCGCAAGGTATTGGCGAGCGAGGAGCGGTCCGAGCGCGCCAAGGCGGATTGAACAGCAGCGGAGGCCCGACGACCATGACGGATGGCGCGGTACTGGACAGGATCGACACGTTGAGCGGCATGATCCGCATTCCCGGCGGAACCTTCCGCATGGGCTCGGACAAGCACTATCCGGAGGAGGCGCCGAGCCATCGCGTCACGGTCGATGGTTTCTGGATCGACGCGACTCCGGTCACCAATGCGCAGTTTCGCGCCTTCGTCGAAGCAACCGGCTACGTCACCTTCGCCGAGATCCCGCCGGACCCAAAGGACTATCCCGGCGCCCTGCCCCATATGCTGCGAGCAGGCTCGCTGATGTTCAACCCACCGACCCATGCGGTCGACCTGCGCGACTGGTCGCAATGGTGGAAATTCCAGTTCGGCGCGACCTGGCGCAAACCCTATGGGTCGGGGTCGTCGATCAAGGGGCTCGACGACCACCCGGTCGTGCATGTCGCCTATCGCGATGCCGAAGCCTATGCAGCCTGGGCCGGAAAGGCCGTGCCGACCGAGGCCGAATGGGAATTCGCCGCACGTGGCGGGCTTGAGGATGTCGAGTTCGCCTGGGGCGACGAGTTGACGCCTGGCGGGCGTCATATGGCCAACACCTGGCAGGGCAATTTCCCCCACGAGAATACGCGGGAAGACGGGTTTGCACGCACCTCTCCTGTCAGCGCCTTTCCCGCCAACGGCTATGGCGTCCAGGACATGATCGGCAATGTCTGGGAGTGGACAACGGATTTCTGGTCGACGCGCCATCAAGGCGATGCACCCAAGGCCTGCTGCGTGCCGCAAAATCCCCGCGGCGGCCCCGAGGCCGACAGTTATGATCCGCGTCAGCCTGCGATCCGCATTCCGCGCAGAGTCCTGAAGGGCGGCTCGCATCTTTGCGCACCAAGCTATTGCCGGCGCTATCGCCCGGCCGCCCGCCATGCCGAACCGGTGGATACCTCGACGAGCCATGTCGGCTTCCGTTGCGTGGTCCGGACCGAGCCCGCCCCCCCGACCTGAATGCAGCTGTAACGGTTACGTTGCTGACTGGAGCGCCGCTTCGTTCAGAATTCCGGCGAAAGCCCCACTCGCATTCCGGAGGGAACAGGCTGATGAGCGACGGCAGGGGATCGGCGGCTCGGGACGCGGTCGTCGATCTGCAGAAGCGGATCAACCATGACATCATCGGCCAGGAACGCGTCGTCGAACGGCTCGTCGTCGCACTGCTTGCCAATGGCAATGTCCTGCTCGAGGGCCTGCCGGGTCTCGCCAAGACCCGCGCCATCAAGAGCCTTTCGAATAATCTCGAATCCGACTTCAGCCGCATTCAGTTCACGCCGGACCTTCTCCCCTCGGACGTCACCGGCGGCGAGATCCTGCGCGGCGACGGTCAGTTCGAGTTCCGCAAGGGACCGATCTTCGGCAACCTTGTCCTGGCTGACGAGATCAATCGCGCCCCGCCCAAGGTCCAGTCGGCGCTCCTCGAAGCGATGGAGGAACGGCATGTGACAGTCGCCGGCAAGCGCTACGACCTGCCCGACCTCTTCATGGTGCTCGCGACCCAGAACCCGATCGAGCAGGAGGGAACCTATCCTCTCCCGGAAGCGCAGATGGACCGCTTCCTCATGCATATCCGGATCGACTACCCCACCGATGCCGATGAGGTGAAGGTGATGCGGCTCGTTCGCGGGGAAGCTGCTGAGCCGACGGGTGCTGCCGCGCAGCCTCCGCCGAAGATCCCGCAGAAGCTGATCTTCGAGGCGCGCTCCGAGATCGACCGGGTGACGACGAAAGCGGTCGTCGAGACCTATATGGTCGCCCTTGTCGCCGCGACGCGCAGGCCCGCCGAATTCGGCGACAAGTTGAAGAACTGGATCGCAGTCGGGGCAAGCCCGCGCGGCTCGCTCGCACTCGATCGCTGCTCGCGCGTCTATGCCTGGCTCAACGGACGCGATTATGTCACGCCCGAAGATGTCCAGGCGATTGTCCATGACTGCCTGCGCCATCGCCTGTCGCTCAGCTACGAGGCCGGCGCCGACGGCGTGAATGCGGACGGTGTGCTGGACGAGATCATGAAACTGGTTGCGGTCGCGGCCTAGGGCGGAGCGGCTCATGGCGTTGATGCGGGAAAGACAGGGAGCAGGCAGCGCCGTTCCGGAAACTGGCGCGCGCGTCTTTGTCTCGCTCGATGATCTGCTGCGGCTGAAGCACCGTGCAAAGGGTTTCAGCTTTCTGCCTCGCCAGCCGGTTCACAGCCTGCTTGCCGGCCGGCATGCCTCACGCCTGCGGGGACGCGRCCTGAACTTTGAGGAGTTGCGCCACTATTTCGAGGGGGACGATACCCGTTCGATCGACTGGCTGGCGACGGCTCGTCTCGGCTCTCCTCATGTCCGCGTCTATTCGGAAGAGCGCGATCGGCCGGTCCTGCTGATCGTCGACCAGCGCAGCACGATGTTCTTCGGCAGCCAGCGGGCGATGAAGTCAGTCGCAGCCGCCGAAGCCGCGGCACTCAGTGCCTGGCGCGTCACCTCCCTCGGCGACCGCATCGGCGCGGTCGTCTTTGGCGATCGGCAGATCGTCGACATCAAGCCGCAGGGACGCGATATCGGCGTGATCCGCGTGCTTTCGGAAGTGGTGAAGCAAAATCACGCCCTAGGCCAGCCAGAACCGACGTCGGCGGCGGCCCAGCTCAATGAAGCCCTTCGCCATGCGGTCCGCATGGCGACGCATGCCTGGCTGGTCTGCCTGATCTCCGATGCCGCCGGCGAGGATGAGGAAACGGCGCGGCTGATCACCCGCCTTTGTGCTCACAACGATGTTCTGGCCGTCTACGTTCACGATCCGCTCGAGCGCGACCTGCCGGATGTCGGCCCCGCCGTTTTCAGCTCCAGTCTTGGCCAGATCGAAATCGATTCTTCCTCTCAGGATCTGCGTAGCCGGTTCGCGCGCGAGCATGCAGACTGGCGCGCACGACTGGCGGATCTCTCCCGCCATCGGGCGATCCCGATTCTTCCGATCTCGACAAGCCTCGATGTTGCGGCACAGTTCCGCGAACTCATTGGCAGACGCAGGGAACGCCGGGCCGCGGCAGCGCAAGGGCGGCCGCTGCGATGAGCGACGATCCCGGGAGCCTGGCCAATCTTCGCGACCTGGTGCTGCCCCCGGACATTCCGTTCTGGCCGCCCGCGCCGGGTCTCTGGATCGTCGCGGCAACTTGCCTCGCGATGCTCGCGGTTCCGGCCTGGCGCGCAGTCCAACGCTACCGCGCCGCCGCCTATCGTCGCGCGGCGATCGCCGAACTGGAGACCATATCGGCTGGGGTAGAGCAGAACGATCCCGACGCCGTCGCGCGCATCTCCGCGGTGATGAAGCGCGTCGCCATGATCGAATACGGCCGCGACAAGATCGCCTCGCTCAGCGGCCCCGCTTGGGCCGATTTCGTTGCACACGAGGCAGGCACGGGCTTCGATCCGGCCACGATACATCGGCTGCTCACCGAGGCCTTCGATGGCAGGACCAAGCCGGATCCGTCTGAACTACGGCTTCTCATCGGGCATGCCGAGCTTTGGGTCCGCGCCCACCGCACGCCTCCCGTCGCGGAGGCCTGAACATGCTGACCTTCGCCTATCCCTGGCTGGCCCTGATCACCCCCCTGCCGATAGCCGTCTGGCTCCTTCTGCCCGCCCATGCCAGCAATCGGACAGGCTTGCGCGTTCCGTTCTTCGACCGTCTTACAGCGCTCAGCGGTCAAACTCCGCATCTCGGAGGGGTGATCGCGCCACGTCGCACTCTTCCCTTGTTCGTCCTGATTCTCTGCTGGCTGCTGGCTGTGGCTGCGCTCGCGCGCCCACAATGGATCGAGCCGCCCCTTCATCAGGACCGCCCAACCAGGGACCTGCTGCTTCTGGTCGACCTGTCCGGGTCGATGGACACGAAGGACTTCGTCGACGCATCGGGCAAGACCGTCGACCGACTGACGGCGGTCAAGCAAGTGCTCGACGAGTTCCTGTCGCGACGCAAGGGCGACCGGGTCGGCGTCGTCGTCTTTGGCGATGCGCCATTCGTCCTCGTGCCGTTTACGACTGATCTTGAACTGAGCCGCGCGTTGCTGCGCGACACCGTCGTCGGAATGGCCGGTCCGCGCACGGCCTTCGGTGACGCGATCGGCCTCGGCATCGGGCTCTTCGACCGCAGTACCGTCAAAGCGAAGACGATCATTGCTCTGACCGACGGCAACGACACCGCCAGCAAGGCCCCCCCCGTAGAGGCCGCAGGTGTCGCGAGGGACCGGGGCATCGTCATCCATACAGTCGCCGTCGGCGACCCCACCGCGGCCGGAGAAGACAAGCTTGACGAGAGCGCTCTCAAGGAGATTGCCAGTACGACGAAGGGAGGTTTCTTCCGCGCGCTCGACCGATCCCAACTCGCCGAGATCTACCAGCGGCTCGACGAGATCGAGACCCGCAAGATCGATACGGTGAGTTTTCGCCCGAAGCGCGATATTTATTGGGTGCCCTTGGCCGCGGGCCTGAGCCTGTCGCTGCTGCTGCAGGCGCTGCGAATGCTGCGACGCCGACTGCCGCGCGCTGCGCTTCGAACCAACGATCTCGCGATCTCGAAGGGGGCGCCATGATCGAAACCCTTTCCGCGTTCCACTTCCAGCGCCCACTTTGGCTGTTCGCCTTCCTTCCGGCCCTTGTCCTGGTGCAGCTTGAATACCGGGCCGCTGATACAGCCGGCCGGTGGCGCCGCATCATCGATCCCGAGTTGCTGAAATATCTTCTGGTCGACAATGGCCCCGTGTCACGCATCACCCCCAATGCCGTGCTCTTGGCGGCCTGGACGCTCGCAACCATCGCCGTCGCCGGTCCGGCCTGGCAGCGCGAACCCTCGCCCTTCGCCGATGCGAAGCCGCCGGTCGTCATTGTCCTCAAGGTCACTCCGTCGATGATGACGGAGGATCTCGCCCCGACCAGGCTGGACCGGGCTCGCCAAAAGCTCTCCGACCTGCTGAGCCTCCGCGAGGGGGCAGCAACCGGTCTCATCGCCTATTCCGGCTCGAGCCATCTTGTCCTGCCACCAACCCAGGACAGCACGGTGGTGCTGGATCTCGCCAAGGCCCTGTCGCCCGCGATCATGCCCAAGGAGGGCGACGACCTTGCCAATGCACTCGCCTTGGCGCAGCGGGTACTGGCCGGCAACGGGCATGGCGGCTCGATCCTGGTGATGGCCGACACGGTCGCGAGTGATCAGCTTGCCCGACTGGGCGAGACCGCCGCAGTAGCCGCGACCACCATCCTGTCTCTACTACCGGCCAATCTGGATGCAGCCAGCACCGGAGAGGCAGCCCGCGCGCTTCGCGCGACCGTCGTCGCGACCACGCCGGATCAGGTGGACATCACCGCGATTGAGCGCAGGCTCGATCGCGTCGGGCGCACCGCCGACGTCGCTGGCGAAGGACAGCATTGGCAGGAGGCAGGATACTGGCTGACGCCCCTCTTTGCCCTGCTCGCGCTGCTCTGGTTCCGCCGTGGATGGGTGCTGACATGACCCGGCCGATCGTCAAAATGTGTGCCCCCTATGCGCTCATCGCGGCCGTCGCCGTCCTCCTGCTAGCGCTCCTCGCCCAACGCATCGGCTGGCCCAACCTGTTCCTGACTCCGGACCAGCGCGGCCGCATCCTGCTCGATAATGGCCGACCTGCCGACGCAGCCAATGCCTTTCGCAATCCGATCTGGCGGGGCGTTGCCCTCTTCCGCGCGGGAGATTTCAAGAGTGCAGCGCAGGCCTTTGCCGCGGTCGACAGCGCCGAGAGCGCCTATGACCAGGGCAATGCCCTCATCATGCTCGGCCAGTACGATGACGCCATGCAGCGCTACGACCGGGCGCTGACCTTTCGGCCCGGCTGGCCGGAGGCCGTTACCAACCGCGAGATCGCCCGCATCCGCGGCGAGCGCAAGAAGGCGGAAGGCGGGGTCAATGACAACACCGAGTCCAAGCCCGATGAAATCGTCTTCGACAAGACGAAGAAGGGCGGCGAGGACACGACAATCGAGGACCCCGCCCAGGCGATGTCCGATGAGGCCGTGCGCTCGCTCTGGCTCAAAAGGGTTCAGACCCGGCCCGCGGATTTCCTGCGCGTGAAGTTCTCCTACCAGCTTCAATCGCCCGCCTCAGGGACGCAGCCATGATGCGCCATGTGGCGGCTGTCGTCGTTGCGCTCGCCATGGCTATGGCCCCGGCACTGGCGCAAGCCCCCGCTGCGACGCCGCTGGTTCGGACGACGATCGCACCCTCGGAAGGTATCGTGATCGGCCAGCCGGTGCAGCTGCATGTCGAGGTGCTGTTTCCCAGCGAGATGCCACGGCCGCCGCTGGTCAAACTCGCGGAGGCTCCAGGAGCCCAGACCCTGCGTTTCGAAACTCAGGCGATCACGATTCGGGATCGCATCGGCGATCAGGATTATGTCGGTCAGAGATTCGAGTTCGTGATTTTCCCAAGGCGCGGCGGCGATATCCAGGTGCCGGCAGCCGATGTCACCCTTCTCGACCGAGCCGGCGATCCCGTTGGATCGGCCAAGGGACAACAGATACATTTCTCGGTCACCGTTCCACCGGGTATCGACCCTTCCGGTCCGGTTCTTGCCGCATCCGACGTCCGCGTCAGCGAGACCTGGTCTCCCGATCCGGTGTCGTCTCCCTTCAGGGCCGGGAGTGCGATCACTCGCGCAATCCAGCGCAAGGCCACGGGCGTCCCGGCGCTCGGCATGGTCGATTTTCGCTTTACCGCGCCCGAGGGCGTGCGTGTCTATGTCGATCCGCCGGTCGTCGACGACAAGGTCGACCGCGGCTCCGTCGAGGGCTCTCGAACCGACAAGGCCACCTATGTCTTCGAGAAGCCTGGCAGCTATGTTCTGCCGGGTCTCTCGCAGCCCTGGTGGGATACCGACGGCAGGCAAGCCCGGACGGAGACGCTGGCCGGGGTCACGTTGAAAGTCGCCGCGACGGCGGCCGCCCCGTCACAGCAACCGCTCTGGCGCAACGCCATTGCGAACTGGCGCAAATTCGTCATTCCGGTGCTCGGCGCCGCGCTGGTCCTGCTCGCATGCGCCATGCTCTGGCCCTGGCTGAGCTCCCGATGGCGCAGGCGCGAGCAGAGACATTTCGCCTCGGAGACCTTTGCCCGAAAAACTCTGCGCCGGATTGCCAGCACCGGGGATGCTCCGGCGAGCTATCGTGCGCTCGCGACATGGCTGGAGCGATTGCCCCCAGACGGCAAGGACGCCGCGCGACGGGACAGCCGCTTGCAATCGTTGATCACGCAGCTCGAGCACGCCCTGTTCGGAACGGGCGGCAGTTGGTCAAAACAGAACGGAGCGGAGTTGGCAGAACTGGTCGCACACTTCCCTACGCTCAAGAAGGGCGGCCTCGTCCACGTCTCGCCACCCCTCCCTCCGCTCAATCCGCCCCCTCCGTCGCGGCGCCCTGCGTCTCAGGAGAGTGCATGACTGCGCAATGTAGTGCCGATCATGCCAGCGCCCAGCGTCTCATCGGAAATATCTCGCGGCGGCTGGGCTCCACGCAACCGCACGACAATTCGCCCCGACGGTTCGGAGCCATCGCTCCCATGTGAAATTTCCATGCGATTTCAAAGCGAAGACTGACATGCAGCATCCCCTCAAGGCCCGGTTCCAGCACACGGTCGCCCTCATTGCGACGGTGACCCTCCTTCTCCCGCCGCCCACCATCGCCCTGGCCCAAACCCCGCGAACGGCAGCCGCCTCGACAACCGCGCCGCAGGCAAGCCCGACCCAGTCCTGGCCGCGCACCGTCGCGGATGCCGCGGAGGACATCACCATCTATCAACCGCAGATCGAGAGCTGGCGGGGAGATATCCTCGAAGCCCGCTCGGCCGTGTCGATCCAGCGTCCCGGCAGCCAGGCGCCGACGCTGGGCGTGATCTGGATGAAGGCGAGAACCTCGGTCGACAAGGAAAGCGATCTCGTCTCGCTGGATGGCATCGAGCTCACCAGGGCGAATTTTCCCTCGGACACCGCCAATTCCAACGCCTATCTGACGACGTTGCGCGAGCATGTCCCCGGTGGCCTGCGCACGATCTCGCTATCTCGCCTGCAGGCCAGTCTTGCCGTCTCCGAGGCCGAGACCGACCAGACGCAGGCTGTGCGCAACGAGCCCCCCAAAATCGTCTACAGCGAAACACCGGCCCTGCTCGTCCTGATCGACGGCAAGCCCCAGCTACGCCAGGTTGCCGGCAGCAAGCTGCTGCGCGTGATCAACACACCCGCCCTGATCCTGTTCGACGAGGCTGCCGGCGTCTACTACCTGCGCGCGCTGAAGACGTGGTGGAATGCCAAGGCGCCTGAAGGTCCCTGGGCCGTGGCGCCACAGCCTCCGGCCAGTCTGGCCGGCGCGTTGAAGGCAGCCGGGACCCAGGTCAATCTGATGGACACGCCGCCAGTGGACATCGAGGCAGCAGTTGCAGGCGGCGCGATCCCGACCCTGCATGTCAGCCTCGGACCGGCGGATCTGATCCAGACGGCGGGTCATCCGGAATATCTGCCGATTCCGGATACGCAGCTGCTCTATATCAAGAACACCAGCAGCCATGTCGTCATCGACGTCGCCAGCCAGGAGAACTATGTCCTGATCTCCGGGCGCTGGTTCAGCTCCAAATCGCTTTCCAACGGCCCCTGGAGCTTCGTTGCGGGCGACAAGCTGCCAGCGGATTTCGCCAAGATCCCCGACAGCCACCCGAAGGGCGCCGTGCTGGCCTCAGTGAGCGGCACGGTCCAGGCCCAGGACTCCCTGATCGACAATCAGATCCCGCAGACCGCGACGGTCGACCGCAAGAAGGCGAAGGTGAGCGTTCGCTATGACGGGAAGCCAGAACTGAAACCGATCGAAGGCACCAGCCTCGAATATGTCGCCAATGCCGCGATACCGGTGATCAAGGCCGGCAGTTCCTATTATGCGGTCCAGAACGGCGTCTGGTTCGTCGCGAACAGCGCGGCCGGCCCCTGGGCTGTCGCGACCGAAGTCCCGGCAGCGATCTACGCTATCCCGCCGAGTTCGCCCCTGCATTTCGTGACCTATGTCAGGGTCTACAGTTCCACCCCCGAGACCGTCTATGTCGGATATACACCGGGCTATTACGGTACGGTCGCCGCGCCCGGCGGGGTCGTCGTCTACGGCACCGGCTATGTCTACCCGGCCTGGATCGGATCGGCCTGGTATCCGGCACCTCTGACCTATGGATATGGCACGGCTTTCGCCTGGGGCGCGGTGTCCGGGTTCACCCTGGGGGCCATTGCCGGCGCGGCCTGGGCCGGTGGCGCCTGGGGCTGGGGCGGCGGCGGGGGTTGGGGCCACAACAATGTGGTGATCAACAACTTCAATACGTTCAACCAGTTCAACTTCAACCACGCCAACATCTACAACCGCTGGACGAACAACTCGGTGCATAGCCGCATCGACACCCGCATCGCCAACCGGGGCGGGCTCACGCCCGGCCAGCGCGCCAATCTCGGTAACGCACGCGCCAATCTGAATGCGCAGGGCGGCCTGGGCGAGCGAGCTGGCAATCTGCGCCTGAATGACGGGAACATCCGTCAGAACGCCGGCGACATCGCCCGCAACCACCCACGCGCGAATGACCACTACGCGGGTCGCAACGGTGAGGTCTTCCGCCGCGGGAGTAATGGCTGGGAGCAGCATCAGAACGGTCGCTGGGCCAATGCCGGTGGCGGAGAGATCCGTAATCTCGACCGTGAGCAGATCGGCCGGTTCCATGGCGAGCGGATGGAAAACTTCCGAGGAGGCGGTGGATTCGCGGAGGCTGGCGGTTTCCGTGGCGGTGGCGGCTTACACGGCGGCGGCTTCACCGGCGGCGGTGGGTTCCATGGCGGAGGAGGTTTCCGTGGCGGCGGATTCCACGGCGGTGGCGGCGGATTCCATGGTGGTTTCCGTCGCTAGCGGAGACGCCGGTGCGGCTACGGCCGGCCGCATCCGGCCATTGCGCCTCCACGCATCGCCCCCAGTCCCGTTCGCGGCAAGCTGTTTGCTTGTCGCGTCCGGCATGGCAGGTTGCCATCCGCCGGACAGGGAGATGCGACGCGATGGAGCTGAAGTGGCTGGAGGACTTTGTGAGCCTCTCGACAACCTTGAGTTTCTCGCGCTCGGCCCGGGAGCGCAACGTCACGCAATCTGCCCTGAGCCGCCGCATCCGGCAGCTCGAGAGCTGGCTCGGCCTGTCCTTGTTCGACCGCAGCAGCTACCCGATCGGCATCACGGAGGAGGGCAAAATCTTCCTGCCGCGGGCGCGTGAGATCCTGAAGCTGGTCCAGACCTCGCGACAGGAGGCGCGCCAGCAGCATGAAGACACGGCCGAAGTGCTGGTCTTCGCCACGCTCAACACCTTGTCCCTGACCTATTTCCCCGGCTTCATCAGGCGCATCGAGGAGCGGCTTGGGTCGGTGAAGACCCGTTTCTGCGACCAGTATTCGTCCTATGACGGCAATGTCGCGGTCCTGAACCAGGGCGAATGCGATTTCCTGCTGACCTATGCGCATGAGACCGTGCCGCTGCTGCTCGATCCCGCTCGTTTCATCTATCGCCGCCTTGGCTCCGAGCGCGCGATCCCGGTCTCGATCGCCGGCGCCGATGGCAGGCCGGTGCATGCTCTCCGCCCCACAGGAGAGCCCGTCCGAATGCTCAGCTACGGCAGCTGCTCGTTCTTTGCCCGTCGTCTGGCCAAGCTCTTCGCCGATCGGCCCGCCCCTCACGTCACCGTCTACGAGAACCCGATGTCGGTCGGCCTCAAGGCGATGGTTTTGGCTGGGCGCGGCATGGCCTGGATCCCGGAAAGCCTGATTACCGAGGAGCTGCGCAGCGGCGTGCTCGTGCCGGCGGCCGATCCCTCCTGGGAGCTGACCGCCGAAATCCGCCTTTACCGTGCCGCATCGCCAAGCCGGCACGGTGCCGAGCTTTTCTGGGCCGCCGTCGATGAGAACATGCCCCTGAGTGCGCCGGACGCACCTGTGCGCCCGATGCCGGGCAGGCTCTCCTATGCGCGGCCCSTCGCGACCAATGCGGGGGACAGGAAGTTGAGATTGGCTGCTGCGTCGATGTCGGCGAGCTGATCATAGAGCGTCGCGATCTCGGCCTCGTTCATCGCGGCCGCACAGCAATCGAGGAATTTCGACTCGCGATCCATGTCGTCGAAAGGGTCCACAATCGAGCCCTTGGCCTCGGAGCGTTCGACGGTCAGCGTTCGCCCGTCCGCAAGCCGCACGGTCACACGATGCGGCAGGCGCCCGGCAGCGGCCTCCTCGCTCTTGTCATAGGCCCTCATGACGGTGCGGGGCAGAAGTTCGCGCACGGCCTGGCGCTGCACCGCCTCGGACGTGAAATCGGCCAGCGACAAGCGGTCCTGCAGGAGCGCGAGCGCGACGCAGTAATGCATCGAGAAACGTGCCTGCATCTCGTCTTCGGGGTCGGGATAGGCGAGGTTACGCGCATTCGCGATACCGACCAGCGTCTCCACCGCAAGCACGTCCCCGCTCGTGAAGCCATGTTCGGCCTTCAGCCCGAGAATCGCGTCCACCGTGTAATGCGTGGAGCCGCAGCAGGGATGGCGCTTGGGGATGAGGCCCTCGCTCTCGATGACATGCGGCTCGGCAATGGCCATCCCGGCCCATCCCGCCGCGCTCGCATCGCCGAACAGCTCGGCCACCCCCATCGGGCATTCCAGAATGTCGAGACGACCGGTCATGCCAGCCGCCGCAAGCGCAGCCGCGTCAACGGCATTGCGGGCGGCAAGCCCCGCATGCAGCGGCTTTGCCGGGGTCCCGAACTGCCCCTTGGGCCCGGCCGCCATGCTTGCCGCTACGCTCATGGCGCGCGCGATGCCCGCCGCATCGAGCCCCATCAGCCAGGCCGTGCCTGCTGCAGTTCCGATAGCCCCCACCGTCGAGGTCGCGTGCCAGCCGAGCGTGTAATGCGCCGGATTGATGCCTCGCCCGACTATCGCCTGCGCCTCGAGCCCGACGAGATAGGCGTCCACGAAGCTGCGCCCGTTCGCGGCTCGACCATGCGCGACGGCAAGCAGGGCCGGCACGAGCACCGCCGAAGCATGGGTGATGCCCGGCCGGAAATTGTCGTCGTAATCGAGAGCATGCGCCGCCGTGCCGTTCACCAGGGCGGCGACGGCTTCCGGTGCCCTGCCGCCACCAATGACGGCGGCTGCACCGGACGGCCCGATGCTGACGGCGAAAGCCGCACGCACCGACTGCGTCGCCTGATCGTCGGCGCCGGCAATCATGCAGCCGATCGTATCGGCGATCGCATGACGCGCACGCGTCCGCGCCAGAGGAGCGAACCCAGGTCCGGACCGGCTCCAGGCCGCAATGCGTTCGATGGCACTCGACATAGGCTCTCCAGATCTGCGACGAGTACGACGAGAAGGGCCAGCGCGTCCGTCAGCCCACGCGCGCGTCGAGGATGTGGCGCAGCAGGCGCCCGAAGGCGAAGCGGTTGACCTCCTCGCCCTTCTTGTCGGTGTTGACGCGGTGCACGATCACAAGGTCGAGCGAGGGAATGACGAGGCAGTACTGCCCGCCGACGCCCTGGGCGCTGTAGCTGCCATCCGGCAGCACGACGCCCGGAAAACCAGCACCGGACCGCGACACCCACCACATATAGCCATAGCCGCCACGCGGGCCTGCATCCGAGAGCGGCAGGACACTGGTCGCCACCCAGTTGGCCGGCACCACCTGCCGGCTGCGCCAGCGGCCTCGCCGCAGGAACATCAGGCCGAAGCGGGCGAGATCGCGCGTCGACATCCGGAACGGATAGGCCGGGTGCACGGAGCAGTCGTCCGGCTCGATCCAGCCGTCGCGACGTTCCTCGTCGAAGCGGAAATCCTGCATGCCGAGCGGCCCGGCGATGCGCCCCTGGAAGTCATCATGGATGCCGGCACCGGTGAGCGCGCCGAAGATCGTGCCGAGAGCGTTGAAGTCCCAGTTGTTATAGGACCAGAAGGCGCCCGGCGCGTGCGAATGGCGCGGCTCCTTGATCGACTTCATCCAGGCCGATTCATACCCGGCCGGGTGAAAGATGCCCGAGCGCGCAGTTAGCAGGTCGTAGATCGTGGCCGCCTTCTCGCGTTCGCTCAGGCCGTCCTTGTCGTCGACTCCGAGCTGCGCCAGGCTGCGCGACAGGTCGATCGTGCCTTCGTCCTCATGGATACCGATGAGAGCGCTGAGGAAGCTCTTGCGGATCGAATGGCACTGGTAACGATGGGCGAGATCGCCGCGGCTCGCGACAACCCGGCCGCCCTGCACGATCATCAGCGTCGCAGTCGCGATCGTGTCGGCATAGCTCCAGACGCGGTCGAGGCCATCCGCGGACCAGCCCGCATCAGCGGGGTTTACCGCACTCCAGTCCTCATTCGGCCAGGCCGCATCCGCAACCTGTCCGTCCCCCGAAACGTCTTTGCGCATGGAAAAATCGCCTCCCCTGAGGATTGCAGTCACGAGGCCGGCCGGTACCCCGTGCTCGCCTCCAGGAATTCCCGCGTGTAAGGCTCGGCGGCGCGGCCGGCGCGCACGTCCTCGGCGCTCATCTCCTCGATGATGCGTCCTTCGCTCATCATGCCGACGCGCTCGCACAGATGCGTCACCACCGCGAGGTCGTGACTGACCATCAGATAGGTCAGGTCGCGGGCACGCCGGAGCTGCTTCAGCAGGTTGAGGATTTCGGCCTGGACCGAAACATCGAGCGCCGAGGTCGGCTCGTCGAGGAGCAGCAGTTCGGGCTCGATGATGAGTGCGCGTGCGATCGCGACGCGCTGGCGTTGGCCGCCCGAAAGCTCATGCGGGAAGCGATAGCGGAACGATGGCCCGAGCCCGACGGCGGACAGGATTTCGTCGATACGCTCCTGGTGCCGGTCGAACCCGTGAATCCGGAGGGGCTCGGCCAGGACGTATTGCACCATCTTGCGCGGATGAAGCGAGGCATAGGGGTCCTGGAAGACCATCTGCACCCGGCGAAAGAAGCTCTTGTCGCGCTGGTGCGGCACCACCGTGTCGCGGAACCTGATCGTGCCCTCGTAGTCGCGGTTGAGGCCGACGAGCGCACGCAGGATCGTCGACTTGCCGCAGCCGGACTCGCCGATCAGCCCGAAGGCTTCGCCGTGCCCGAGCGTGAAGGAGACATCGTCGACCGCGGTCATCGCGGCTGCGCCGCTGCCGAAGATGATGTTGAGATGGCTGACTGCGAGGGCGGTTTCCTGCGCAGCCCCAGAAGCGTTCGTGGCCGGAGCACTCATGTCGCCACTCCGCTGCGGATCGTCGGGCCGTCGAGCCAGGCCGGGTCGCGGCTCGGGACCTGGAGCATGTCGGTGGCGCGGTCGAGCCGCGGCAGGCTGTCGAGCAGCGCGCGCGTATAGGGGTGGCGCGCATTGCGCAGGTCGCGCGCGGYGATGTCCTCCATGATCCGGCCGGCATACATGACCAACACGCGGTCGCAGAAATCGGCGACGAGGTTGAGGTCATGGCTGATGAACATCAGCCCCGCGCCACGCCGCGTGACGAGCTCGTCGAGAATGGTCAGGACCTGCCTTCGCACCGTCACGTCGAGGGCCGAAGTCGGCTCGTCGGCAATGATCAGGTCCGGTTCGGGAATGAGCATCATGGCAATCATGATGCGCTGCCCCATGCCGCCCGAAACCTCGTGCGGGAAGAGCTGGTAGACGCGGTCGGGATCGCGAATCTTCACCGCCTCGAGCATGGCCAGCGCCCGCGCTTCGGCCTCGCGCCGGCCGACCTTGTGATGCAGGCGGTAGGCTTCGGTGATCTGCTGGCCGACTCGCATCAGCGGGTTGAGCGAGAATTTCGGGTCCTGCAGGATCATCGAGATGCGGTTGCCTCGAATGCTCCGCATCTGCCGCTCGCTGGCGGCGAGCAGGTCGATGCCGTCGAAGGAGAGCCGCCTGGCGTCGATATGTGCGGCCTTCGGCGTCAGCTTCAGCACCGTGCGCCCGGTGAGCGACTTGCCCGAACCGGACTCGCCGACGATACCCACCTTCTCCCGGCCGACGTTGAACGAGATGCCCCGGACCGCCTGGGTGGTGCGATGAGCCCCCTTGAAGGACACGAAGAGGTCCTCGACCTCGAGCAGCGGCTTAGCCATGACGCGGATCCAGGATATCGCGCAGGCCATCCCCGAAGAGGTTGAAGGCGAGGCTGGTGATCAGGATGGCGGTACCGGGAATAGCCGCGATCCAGCCATTGGTCAGGATGAACTCCCGGCCGGAAGCCAGCATGGCGCCCCATTCCGGGCTTGGCGGCTGCGCACCGAGGCCGAGGAAACCGAGCCCCGCCGCGGTGAGGATGATCGCCGCCATGTTGAGCGTGAGGCGCACCACGACAGAGGGAATGCACATCGGCACGACATGGCCAAGGATGATGCGCAACGGCGAGGCTCCCTGCAGCCGCACGGCGGCAATATAGTCCGACTTGCGGATCGACAGGGTTTCCGCGCGAGCAAGCCGGGCGATTGGTGGCCAGGCGGCGAGCGCAATCGCGATGATGGCGTTTTCGATGCCCGGGCCGAGCGCGGCGACGAAGGCGAGTGCCAGCACCAGGCTCGGGAAGGCCAGGAAGACATCGACCACGCGCATCAGCACGATGTCTACCCAGCCGCCGAGATAACCGGAGGTGGTGCCGATGATCAAACCGAGCGGCGCGACGATGATCGCCGTCAGCAAGGCAATGTAGAGCGTGATGCGGGCGCCGAAGACGAGCCGGCTGAAGATATCGCGGCCGAGTTCGTCCGTGCCGAGCCAATGCGCCGCCGACGGCCGCATCAGCCGCTTGCCGAGATCCTGGGCATAGATGTCATGCGTCGCGATCAGCGGCGCAAACAAGGCCGCCAGCACGATGAGTACGATGACGGCCAGCCCGAACAGCGCCGACGGGTTGGCCTTGAGCCGCCACCATTTCAGGGACAGCTGCTGCATCCGCGCCTGGAATGGCGAGGCCGGAACGGGGGCCGTAAGCCAGGCCTTGAGGCCTGTGCCGGACGTTTCAAGAGGGGGAGCGGACATGGCGTGCCTTCACCGGGTGCGCGGGTCGAAGACCCGGTAGAGCAGGTCGCAGAGCAGATTGAGCGTGACGAAGATGACGCCGACGAGCAGCGTGCAGCCGACCACGGCATTCATGTCGCCCGCGAGCAGGGCATTGGTCAGATAGCGGCCGAAACCGGGCCAGGCGAAGACCGTCTCCGTGAGCACCGCCCCTTCCAGCAGGAAGGCGTAGGAGAGCGCCACGACGGTCACGACCTGCACGGCGATATTGCGAAAGGCATGGCCCCAAACGGTGCGCGACCAGGACAGCCCCTTGACCCGCGCCGTCACCACATATTCCTGGCTCAGCTGCTCGATCATGAAGCTGCGTGTCATGCGGCTGATATAGGCGAACGCGCCGAAGGCCAGGATCGAGGCCGGCAGGATGATGTGCGAGAAGGCGTTGCCGAACATCTCCCAGTTGCCCGCCATGGCACTGTCGATGAGCAGGAAGCCGGTCACATGCTCGAGGTCGAACTCATAGGTGAAGTCGATGCGCCCCGGCCCCGCCACCCAGCCGAGCGTGGCGTAGAACAGGACGAGCCCCATCAGGCCGAGCCAGAAATTGGGGGCGGAATAACCGATCAGCCCGACGACGCGTGACAGCTGGTCGATCCACGTATCGCGGTACATGGCGGCGAGCACGCCCATCGGAATGCCGAGCCCCGTACCGATGATGATCGCCACGCTGGCGAGCTCGATCGTCGCCGGGAAGACGCGGGCGATGTCTTCCATCACCGGTTTCCCGGTGGTCAGCGCCGTCCCGAAATCGAGATGCAGGATGCCCCAGACATAGCGCGCGAACTGCACCCAGAGCGGCTGGTCGAGACCGAGCTGCCGGTACATCGCGTCATAGGCTTCCTGGGTCGCGTTGTCGCCGAGCACCGCGGCAACGGGATCAAGCGGCAGCAGGCGACCGATGAAGAAGGTGAGCGCCGCGAGCCCGAACAGGGTCACGGCAACGGAAATGATGGTCCTTCCGGTTGCCCAGACCCAGGACGGAAGACCCTTCCGCCCTGGACTCGCAAACCGACGGGAGCCGACCTCGGCGACTTCGGACACCGGCCAGCCTTACTTGCTGGTTCGGGCGTAGTAGGTCTTGAAGCCGGTCCAGCTCCAGTCCYTCAGGTCCTTGCGGACACCCGCGATGTTGTACATCTGGAACATGAAGGCCATCGGCCCCTTGGCCATGACGTCCTTCTGAATCTCGGCGTAGAGCGCGTCGCGCTTGGCCGTGTCGGCTTCCAGCAAGGCTTCGTCGATCTTGGCGTTGAGCGCCAGGTCCTGATACGACGAACGCCAGCTCGGATATTGCGTCTGCTTCGCCTCGGCCCGGTTGTCGGGATTGAAGACGAGGCGCGAGGCATTCCCATGCGCATCCGGCACGCCGGTCTGCCAGGCCAGCATCGCCGACTGGAATTCGCGGCCGCGAACCTTGCTGAACAGCTGGGCATTGGCCATCCGCTCGAGCGACAGCTTCACGCCGATCTTGGAGGCGTTCTGCTGCACGCTTTGGGCGATCGGCGCCGAATGCGGCAAGGTGCCGAAGATCAGGCTGGCTTCGAAACCGTTCGGATAGCCCGCCTCGGTCAGGAGCTGCTTGGCCTTGTCGAGGTCGAGCTTGAAGGGCTGGCCCTCCTTCTCGTCCAATGCGCCGACCGCTCCAAGCTGCGCGAAGCTCGCCCGCGGCACCCCGAGATAGGTCATGATCGTCTTGCCGAGACCGTCATAGTCGATCAGGTAGCGCATCGCGAGGCGCACCTTCTCCTTGGAGAAGGGGCCGTCCGCAACGTTGAAGTTCCAGAAGAACAGCTGCGGCCGCAGAACCTTGAGGATCGAGACATCCTTCGAGGCTTCGAGGTCCTTGACGTCCTCGGGCGTCAGGTCACGCGCGACGTCGACGTCGCCCTGCCCCAGCAGCAGGCGCTGGGTGCCGGCTTCCGCGACATGCCGGATCAGCACGCGCTTCAGCGCCGGAGCCTTGCCCCAATAGCCCTCGTTCGCCTCGAGCACGATGGACTCGCCCGCGTTCCAGCGCGTCAGCTTGTAGGGGCCGACGCAGGCCGTGCGGGTGCCGAGATACTTATTGCCGAGATCACCATTCTGCTCATTGGCCATGATGGTCTTCATGTCCATCACGGCAGCGACGCGGTTGGCGGCGATCGCCTGCAGGATCAGCGTCGTCGGATAGGCCTTGTCGAGCTTGAACACGACCGTATTGGCATCCGGCGCCACGATGCGCTGATCGACCGTGTCCTTGGTGAAGCCGTATTCGGTCAGGGTCGCGGCATTGCCGAAATTGAGTTTGACCACGCGGCGCAGCGACCAGAGGACATCCTCAGCGGTCACCGGATTGCCGGACGGGAACTTGGCGCCCTTGCGCAGGTGGAAGGTGATCTCCTTGCGATCCGGCGAGACGTCCCAGCGCTCGGCGAAGAGCGGGACAACCTTGCGCTCGTCGGCCGGGTCGAAATCGACCAGCGTGTCGCAGGTGTTCTGCAGGATCTCGTTGGTCACGACCTCGCCGACCTGGGCCGGATCGAAAGTGCTGATCGCATCGATATTCCACGCCATCACCAGGGCGTTCTTCGGCGTGGCGGCGCCGGCCGTCGTGGCAGCAGCGCAAACGGCCGCCGCAGCGGCGACGCTGGAGAGAAGATACCGCGCGGCGCGAGGCGCGCGCGTCTCCGTCGACTGGTCTTGCTTGGCCATGGTCAGTTCCCGCTCTCGTGATTGTTCTTGGTCAAGACTTGCTGTGGTCGCTAGGCCTGCGCTGTGTCTCCCGCGCAGGCCCGGCTGAAAGGCTCAGGCGGCTTCGGGCCGCGGCTGGATCGGCGGCTTCACCTCGGCCGGGATCGGGCAGATATAGGGCGTCCTGGTCGTCCGCTCCTGGTGATCCTTCTTGGCGCGCGCCAGCAGCGTCTCGTCGCTCATCACGTCGACGGCCGTACCGGCCATGATCTTGGCGGCATGAACCATGCCCTTATGCGCGGCCGGGGCCTTGCCTTGCGCCGTGATCTGCCAGGAATGGCCGGGCGTGCCGATGGCATGCGTCGCGACGCGTGCCTGGATGGTCGGCACCTTCCAGCTGACATCCGCGACGTCGGTCGAGCCGACCATCGGCACGCCTCTGGCATCCCTGGGGATCACGAAATCGCAGAGCGGGGTGTTCTCGCGCGGCGCGACGCCGGTGCGGCGATAGTCGTTCAGGATGTCGGCCTCGCTCAGCGTCGCCTGGATCTGGGCGGCGTAGGCGCGGTCGGCATCGTCGAACGGCACGGGCCCGAGGCGCTGGATGTTCTGGAACATCGCCTCTTCGAGCGGCGTATTGCCGAGCATGTTGGAAACCGCGCTCATGATCGAGATCGAGACCTTGGTCTCGGTCATCAGCGCCGCCCCCTCGGCGACTTTCTTGACCCGTTCATTGAGCTCCAGCATGCCCGCGAGATCGCGGGCGCGGATCGCATAACGTACCTTTGCCGAAGCCTGCACGACGTTCGGCGCGATACCCCCGGAATCGAGCATGGCATAGTGGATGCGGGCATCCGACGGCATGTGTTCGCGCATGTAGTTGACGCCGACATTCATCAGCTCGACGGCATCGAGTGCGCTGCGTCCCAGATGCGGCGCCGCCGCCGCGTGCGAGGCGCGGCCGGTGAAGTGGAAGTCCATGCGCGTATTGGCGAGCGACAGCGCCTCGTCGACCCGCGTCATCGACGCCGGGTGCCAGGTGATGGCGACATCGACATCGTCGAAGGCGCCGGCACGCACCATGAAGGCCTTCGCTGCGCCCCCCTCTTCCGCCGGGCAGCCGAAATAGCGCACCCGCCCGGGGCGCCCCGTCTCGGCAAGCCAGTCCTTGAGCGCGGTCGCGGCCAGCAGCGCGGCCGAGCCGAGCATGTTGTGGCCGCAGCCATGGCCATGTCCGCTACCCTCGACCGGGCGCGGCTCGGCGATATTCGCCTCCTGGCTCAGGCCGGGCAACGCATCATATTCGCCGAGGAAGGCGATCACCGGGCCGCCCTCGCCCRCTTCGCCCATCACCGCAGTCGGAATGCCGGCGACATTCTCGGTCACGCGGAAGCCCTGTTCCTTCAGCATCGCCGTATGCTCGGCGACCGAGCGGTACTCGGTATAGGCGATCTCGGGCATGCCCCAGACCCGGTCGCTCAGCGCCTCGAAGGGCTGCCGCTTGGCATCGACCAATTGCCAGATCGTCTCTGAATTACGCATGGCGTCCTCTCGTATTCCAGATGCTGTCACAGATGCTTACGCAGAAAGCGTGCGACGGCCCCGAAGACCGTGCGCCGGTTCTCGATCCGGGCGAAGCCATGGCCCTCATGCGGGATGCGGACATACTCGACCGGATGGCCGCGGCCGCGCAGCACCGAATAGATCATCTCGCTCTCGCCGGGAGGCACACGCGGATCGTCGAGCCCCTGCGCGATAAACAGCGGCGCGCGAATATGGCCTGCCTTGTGGATCGGCGAGAAGCGGATCAGGTCGTCCCGATCGGCAACGAGATCGCCATATTCGACCGCGCGCAGATACTTGCGCCACGGCCCCGTGGTTTCGAGCATCGTCAGGAAATTGGCGATGCCGTAGAACTCGACGCCGACCTTCCACAATTCGGGTTGTTCGGTCAGCGCGGCGAGCACCATGAAGCCGCCATAGGAACGCCCATAGACCGCGACGCGCTCGTCATCGACCTCCGGTTGTTCGCGCAGCCACAACCGCACCGCCTTGAGGTCCGCGACACTGTCCATGCGCAGATGCTTGTCGTCGAGATGCTGGTAGG